>JAFYWH010000052.1 GCA_017558175.1 Bacteroidaceae bacterium | reverse complement strand
CATTCGTCTACGTATTCAGCCATAGTAGACGACGGAGTGATAGGATAGATAGCTGCTACTTCAGAGAACATATACGAGATATGTGCAGCTGCCTGATTACCATCACATGTGATGAATTTTTTTTGCTTAGTCATAACAATAATAATTATGTTAGTTAATACTATTTATTTCCTTTATTAATATAAGAAACCGAAAAGCCATAAGGGGATAAGGTTTCCTTCGCCTTGTTCCATCCGATGCATGGCGTAATACGCGTTCGGATTGTTCTTGAACTTGCAGTTCTCGGTGCAAACGCGGAAACGCAAGCCTTCATCTACCAAGAATGAACTTCCCTTGTCTCCCATATATAAGCTATGGTCCTTGTACATGGTGTTCATGAAGAACGTGTCAAGAACATCTTGCTCGTTTACCTTTACGGGATATACGGCATACATCAGGTTGGAGTTGTGCATCATCAGCTTGGCCGGTTTCTTGGGGAATTCCTCTCCCTTGTGATATACCATGTTGATGAGGCGTGCATCCGCCAAATATTTGATGTAGTTCATAACCGTGGCACGCGAAGTCTATATCTCCGTAGCCAGCTGACTGATATTCGGAGCACCCGGTCCGTCAACAGCCAACAAATATAGTAATTTTTTAATTTTCGACAAGTATTTTTGCTCAATTTGTTTGATAAGAAGTATGTCTACTTCTATCATCATGTTCATGGTCTTCAGCAAATTTTCCGAAAAATTACGTTTTTCCAGATAAAACGGGTAGAAACCATGATGCAGATAGTCTTGGAAGAAGTTCATGGGATTCACTTCTTTCAATACTTTTTGAGCAATTTCCTGATGGTTGGCCAAAATCTCCTGCAAGGAATAGGCAGGGAAATTATGACCGCTTTTCAGATTCAGGAACTCGCGGAAGGAAAGACCGCGGAGGTAATATACCTTGGTGATTTCATTGAGTTCGGGATTTTCTTCCTTCAATCGCATGACGGATGATCCGCTGAACACGATTTTCAGCTCCGGATGCTTGTCGTAACACTCGCGGAGGTCGTGGCTCCATTCGGCATACTTGAAAAGCTGGTCGATGAGCAATACCCGTCCTCCATTCTTCACGAATTCGCCGGCAAAATCGGCCAGTCGATGCTTCGAGAAGTAGAGGTTATTCATGTTCAGATACAGGCAAGAACGGTCGGTTCCGAACTTCTCCTTGGCATATTGCAACAAGAATGTAGTCTTGCCCACGCCTCGCGTACCCTTGATGCCGATGAGCCGGTGGTTCCAGTCTATTTCATCCATCAAGCTACGGCGGACAGGGGCATCAACATGCTCTATCAAATATCGGTGTGTCCGGTAAAATGCTTCCATCTTGTTGTCTTTACTTCGGGGCAAAGATAATAATACTTGTGTAAATTGCAAAGTCGAGATGGCAAAATATACACTAAACTTTCGAAATGCACAGAAATTCACTACCTTTGCCAATCGTATGAAAAAGCTCTTTTTGTTCAATCCCGAGAATGATATGGCCCTGGCTTCGGGCAGTCCTTATTATATGGCTCCCGCAAGCGCCAAGAAGATGGCGGCCGACTTGTCCACCCTCCCCATGTGGTATGCCGATGCAGGAAGCGATGTGTGGGTGGCCGATGCCCGTCAGGTGGAATGGATGGCTTCGGAATGCCGATTGTCCTTGCCGGTCAGTGGGGTAACGGAAGCGACATCCGGATACGAAGAGATTTCGGCTTGGGCATGGAGTCCGGCTCTCTTGCATCGTTTGGAGACAGGTGGAGTGCAAAGCGGAATCCCATCCTTTTGCAATCGGATGGAAGATATCCGCGCCTTATCGAGCCGACGGATAGCCGTAGATTTGCTCCCCAAGCTTCGCATGGATGGCACCGAAGGAGAATCGGTGTGGTTGACTTCCCTTGAAAACGTCGAAGCGTTTGCTCTTAAACACCGAAAGGTTTTGCTCAAAGCGCCGTGGAGCGGAAGCGGTAAAGGAATCCAGCCTTTATGTGGACTCCCCGATGATAACTTGAAAGGGTGGGCCAAACGCATCATCGCCTCGCAAGGGGGAGTGGTGGGTGAACCTTTTTATCAGAAGGTCATCGACTTTGCCATGGAATTCAAGGTGACGGACCATGGCGTAGAACGGGCCGGATATTCGCTCTTCGAAGCCGATGCCCGAGGCATCTACAAGGAAAATCTTTTGGCTTCGGACGAGGTCATTGAAGCCAAACTCTCAGAGTATGTATCACGAGATTTGTTGAGCAAGATTTGGAGTCGATTGCAGGAAGAATTACATGTGCTTTTGCATGAAACTTACCGAGGCTATTTGGGTGTAGACATGATGGTGGTGCAGACGGACGAAGGCTATGCCGTTCACCCATGTGTGGAAGTGAATCTACGCATGAACATGGGTGTGGTTTCCCGTTTGCTTTTCGATCGTTATATTTATCCGGAAGCTCGTGGACGATATGTCATCGAATTTTATCCTCGCTCCGGCGAAGCGTTGAAGGCGCATCGGGAAATGATGGAGAAGCATCCGTTGAGGCTCCATGATGGGAAAATCAAGGAAGGATACCTGTCGCTCACTCCCGTTTTTGAAGACACGAATTATCAGATATATATGGTGATATAAAAGAAAAGCATTATCTTTGCTTCCATTATAAAAGAAAATTACAAGACTATGAAGATAAAAACTCTTTTGGCAGCCTTAGCTGCCTGCATGCTGACCTTCTCTGTGTCGGCCCAATCCAAAGCGCCCAAGCGTGAGTTCCGTGGAGCTTGGATTCAGTGTGTGAACGGACAATTCCAAGGTATGACTGCACAGAAGATGCAAAGTGTGCTTACCGCCCAACTCAACGCTTTGCAGAAGGCGGGCATCAATGCCATCATCTTTCAGATTCGTGCCGAAGCCGATGCTCTCTATCAGTCCAACTACGAGCCATGGAGCCGTTATCTTACTGGTGTTCAAGGGAAATCGCCTCAATGGGATCCGTTGAAGTGGATGATCGATGAATGTCACAAGCGCAACATGGAGCTTCATGCATGGATTAATCCTTATCGTGCTCGCACCAAGGGTACAACCGCTCTTTCTCCGCTTCATCCGTACAACAAGAATCCGGAGTTGTTCTTGGAATATGGCGGTCAGTTGTACTTCAATCCTGGCTTGCCTGAAAACCGCAAGTACATCTGCAAGATTGTTCGCGATATCGTACATCGATACGACATCGATGCTTTGCACATGGACGACTATTTCTATCCATATCCTACTCCGGGTGTAGATTTCCCTGATGATGTAGCTTTTGCAGCTTATGGCCGAGGCTATGCCAACAAGGGCGATTGGCGTCGTGACAATGTGAATGTACTCATTAAGGAAATTCACGAAACCGTACGCAAGTGCAAGCCATGGGTGAAGTTCGGTGTTTCGCCTTTCGGTATCTATCGTAACCAGAAGAGCGATCCGAACGGAAGTGCTACCAATGGTCTTCAGAACTATGATGACCTTTATGCCGATGTGTTGATGTGGGTAAACAATGGTTGGGTAGATTACAACATCCCTCAGATTTATTGGGAAATCGGTAATAAGGCTGCTGATTATGATACACTTATTCATTGGTGGGCAAAGCATTCATCGGCTCGTCCGTTGTTCATCGGTCAGGACATTCATCGTACCGTGAAATTTACCGACCCGAATAACAAGATGCAGCACCAGTTGCCGGCCAAGATGCATTTGCAACGTTCGCTTCCTACCGTTCAGGGAAGTTGCCAATGGTATTCGGCTGCTATCTTGGAAAATCCGGGCAATTACACCACCCTCTTGGAACAAGATTATCACCGCTATCCGGCTTTGATCCCTACTTCGCCATTCATTGACGACAAGGCTCCAGCCAAGGTTAAGAAAGTCAAGATGGTATGGACTGCTCAAGGACCGGTACTTTTCTGGACTGCTCCTAATGCTAAGGATGAGATGGATAAGGCTATCCAATACGTAGTTTACCGTTTCAATAAGGGTGAAAAGGTGAATTTGAACGATCCGTCTAAGATTGTGGCCATCACTCGTGATACTTTCATCGAACTTCCTTACGAAAATGGAAAGGTAAAGTATCAGTATGTGGTAACAGCCCTCGACCGTTTGCATAACGAATCGAAAGGCGCGAAGACAAAGGTGAAACTTTAAGATTCAAGTAATAATGTTTTGTAAGCGATGATGGCTCGTGACCATCATCGCTTTTTTAATTGATTAGTGTCTCTTACCACCGGTATGGGTGAAGATGCTGCCCTTTACCTTTTCCTTGCGCTCAAGAGCAAGGCGAGAAGGAGTAGGGTATTCCAACTTTTCCAATTCGGCAATGGCATTGCGGATGTCTCCTAAGAGCATGTCGGCCATGTCGCGACTGAAGCCTTGACGTACCACGATACGCATGACCACGATTTCTTCTATATTCTTTGGCATCGTATATGCTGGAACCATCCAACCGTTTTGTTTCAATTTGTCTTGCAAGTCGAAGAGAGTCCACTTGGCCGTTTTGGCATAATGCTTGCACATCATCCAAATGAAGAGCGGATTCACCACTTCCTTACCATAATTCACGAACGGTTTCATCTTGCCGATTTCTTCGTGCAAGTAGCGTGCAATGGACATGGAGTTCTCTTGGATTTCCTTGTAACCTTCGAATCCGAGGCGGATGAATTGGTAATACTGACCCAAAACTTGTGCTCCAGGACGGGAGAAGTTCAAGCCTACTTGGGTGATGTCGGCACCGAGGTAGTTTACAGAGAAAGACATCTTTCCTGGCAGATATTTCTTGTCTTTCCAAATGACCCAACCCAAACCCGGATAAACGAGACCGTATTTATGGCCGGAAGTACTGATGGAAAGCACCCACTTCAAGCGGAAGTCCCACTTCTTTTCGGGATTGATGAACGGAAGGATGAAACCACCCGAAGCCGCATCCACGTGAATCGGGATGTCGTATCCGGTACGTTGGTTGTATTCGTCGAGGGCGGCATCGAGGGCTTCCACATCATCGTTGAGGCCTGTCCAAGTTACGCCTTGAATTGGAACCACACAAATGGTGTTCTCGTCGCATTGCTCGATGACGGCTTTCGGGTCGAGGGTGATTTGCTCGAGGGTAAGCGGAATGGTTCGCATCTCGATTTGCCAAAGGTCGGCAAACTTTTCCCACACCACCTGATAGCCGGTTGAGATGATGAAGTTCGGCTTGTCGGTCGGCTTGCCTTGAGCTTCACGGCGTTCCTTCCATCGGAGCCAGGCCGCTACACCACCCAACATACAAGCTTCGGACGAACCGATGGCCAAGGCACCGGTCTTCCATTGGCTTTGTTCGGGCGAATTCCAAAGGTTGGCCAATATGTTGATACACTTGGCGCACATTACGGCCACACGCGGATATTCCGTCTCGTCAATGTAGTTCAGGGCGATGGCCTCGTTCATCAGGCGGGTAGCGTACGGATCCATGTAAGTGGTGACGAAGGTAGCCAAGTTGAGTCGTGGTTGAGTTTGTGCGAAGGTCTCGTCCTTCACTATCTGATAAGCGATGTCCGGACGCGTACCATGAACCGGAATTTTGTCTACTGGCGAGGGTTTCAACATTTCTTTTGAGCCGAAAACATCGGTGCTGAAGTCTGATTTTTCCATAAATTGCTTTTGTTTTAATGGTTTAAAAATGATATTGAATCATCGCATTGATGCGGTGTGCACTTCCCGAAACATCGTTTATATTATGCCGATTTCCGTAGAGGTACTCCAATCCCACCATGCAATTGCTGAATGGCACGTAGAAGGCATTTCCTGCCACATATTGCGCGTATTTGTACGTATCCTTGGTCATGGAAGCCTGGTCGTACAGACGGCATTGGCTATAAGAAGCCGATACGAAGAACTTCTTGCTGAAGTTGTACTGGATGCCTCCCACCAAGCCCATGGCGAGAGGAGGAATCAACTTGCCCGAATCATCTTCCGGAATTAAGTCGAAGCCCGAACCGCCCAAATCGTTCAGGTAGTCGGCATAACCAAAACCGTAGGCAGCCTGATAATAGAAAGTCCATTGGGGCGAAGCCGTAATTACCCCACTCAACTGGCTGGCCCAACCGATAGCATACTTGTTTTCGGCAGTCTTCAGATTGCGGTACGAAAGTGCCCGGAATAGGTTGGACAAGCGGATATGGCTCTTGCCACCGCCCCATGCGTATTGTAAATAGGTAGGTATGTCTGGAATCCGTTGCTTGATGGCCTCGGAGTAGCTTTTGTCAACGGTATAGCTTTGTGAAGGCGATTCGATAGACATGGCCGTACTCCAATGCTTGCCAAACTGATGGGTGTACTGAATCAAGGTATTTTTCTTGCTGATGCTACCCGAAGGACCTTCAAAATCGATGGTTGGAGGGCCTGAAGCGCCATCGACGAAGGTACTGCGGGCACGACCGAACTTCCATCCGCCGAACTGGATATAGGCTTGTCGGAGCCTTAAATCCTTGTCCTTACCGCGGAAGTCGGTTTCCACATAAACGGTAAAATCGCCCACGGACGTGTTTGCACCCACGAGCTTAAGGAAGAGTCGGGAAGTGGAAGCGTCCATCTGAAATTGGTTGCGGGTTGCGGGTTGCGCCGGCACCGGAATGTCGGCGGTCACGAAGTCGAGGCTGTTCGAAATTCCGTCCATATCGGCCGATATCGTACCCTTTACATAGCCACCGATACCCAAGGCTATCTTCCCGCTACGGTCGATGAAAAGGAAGCGCGGAGCGCGAGGGTCTTGGAAATGACGGCCGTTCTGCTCGTACATCTTCAGGATAACTTCGCTATCGCCAGGTTGCTCGCTGTCGGTTTGGATAATTACCGGACGAGTGATGACGACAAGCGTGTCTTGTGCGTCTGCTTTTGGGGTAGACAGGCAACATGCGGTTATCAGCATGCTGGCCAAGATTTTTCTGTTCATAGGCTCATTTCAATTGGTTTAGTGCGAAACAACTGGCAAGCCGGGAATGTTCAACTCGGCAAGCAATAAACATTTCTCACGCCTCCCTTGTTATAGCCCAAGTAACTTTTAAAACCTAAAACAATGGCAAATATTGGAAAAGCAACCAAGCTGAGTGTGGCAACACTCGCTATCATGAACGTAACGGCCGTTGTGTCGCTCCGTGGACTTCCTGCCGAGGCTGAATACGGTGTCAGCTCGGCTTTCTATTATCTTTTTGCGGCCATCGTCTTCCTCATTCCTACGGCCTTGGTAGCGGCCGAACTGGCGGCCATGTTCTCCGACAAGCAAGGCGGTGTATTCCGTTGGGTGGGCGAGGCCTTCGGCAAGCGGATGGGGTTCCTGGCCATCTGGCTTCAGTGGGTGGAAAGCACCATCTGGTATCCTACGGTACTGACTTTTGGTGCGGTTTCGCTGGCTTTCATCGGCATGAACGATGCGTACGATATGACCTTGGCTTCCAACCGCCTCTATACCCTCGTGGTGGTGTTGGGCATCTATTGGCTGGCTACCTTTATCTCCTTGAAGGGGATGTCGTGGGTAGGCAAGGTATCGAAAGTGGGCGGTTTGGTGGGTACGATTATTCCCGCAGGCTTGCTGGTGGTGTTGGCCATCGTTTACCTCGTGGCAGGCGGAACACCGCACATGGACTTTCACGGAAGCTTCTTCCCCGACCTTACCAACTTCAATAACCTCGTGTTGGCATCCAGTATCTTCCTCTTTTATGCGGGGATGGAAATGGGCGGTATTCACGTGAAGGAAGTCGAAAATCCATCGCGTAACTACCCGAAAGCTGTCTTGATAGGCTCGCTTGTAACGGTACTGATTTTCGTGTTGGGAACCTTCTCGTTGGGCATCATCATCCCGAAAGAAGACATCAACCTTACCCAAAGTCTGCTCGTAGGATTCGACCACTACTTCGCCTTTATCAAGGCCTCCTGGCTTTCTCCAATCATTGCCATCGCCTTGGCATTCGGCGTGCTGGCCGGTGTGTTGACATGGGTAGCCGGTCCTTCCAAAGGTATCTTTGCGGTTGGTCGTGCCGGCTATTTGCCACCGTTCTTCCAGAAGACCAACAAGATTGGCGTGCAACGCAATATCCTCTTGATTCAAGGCGCTATCGTTACCTTGTTGGGTCTGCTCTTCGTGGTGATGCCATCGGTACAAAGCTTCTACCAAATCCTTTCACAACTCACCGTATTGCTTTACCTCATCATGTATTTGCTGATGTTTGCAGCCGGCATCTACTTGCGTTATAACATGAAGGATGTGGCCCGTCCGTTCCGTATCGGTGGTAAAGGAAACGGCTTGATGTGGATCATCGGCGGATTGGGCTTCTTTGGCTCTTTGTTGGCGTTCATCCTCAGTTTCATCCCACCGGGACAGATTGCCGTGGGTAGCAATGCCATGTGGTATTCTGTGCTGGTCATCGGCTGTATCGTGGTGGTGGTGGCTCCGCTCATCATCTATGCCCTCCGTAAGCCTTCGTGGAAGGATGCATCGACTAACTTCGAGCCGTTCCATTGGGAAGAGGAAAAGAAATAGGTATTAAATGTCATTCAGAGCGAAGCGAAGACGTGTTGTTGAGCGTAGCGAAAAATCTCGAGTACATTCACTTTATGTTACCGAGATCCTTCGCTCAGGATGACATTACTAGAGTGTCAACAGGTATATTATACCAATCTTAAAACAGAAATGGGAAGACGATGCTTTGTTTCTTTTTTTCGTCTATTTCCCGTTGCATCCGTTCGATAGCCGTTTGGAAGAAGAACGAAATCAGATGCTCGTCTGTTCGTTCGGTTCGGATCTGACGCAAAGCATTGATGTATTCATCCTTCTTTTCATTGGTGATGATGACAATCGGGTGTCCTGCCTTGTGCAGAATGAAATTGGAGAACAATCGTCCGATTCGTCCGTTGCCGTCACGGAAAGGATGAAGATACTCGTAAAAGCCATGAAAGCGGGCAGAAAGGATGATAGGATGAATCTTTCCTTCTTCCAATGTCCGTTGAGTGGACGTGAGTAATTGTGGAACTCTACTAATCAGCTGTTCGTGTTCGCCAAAGATGGTGTCGCCGGCACACATATCTGTATCGGTATATTCTCCGGGTTTTGCATCGGGATAACGATAAGAAAGGGTATGCTCCATCAATATGCGGTGAGTTTCCTTCAGTAGGTTCTCTGTTAATGGTGATTCGGGTTGGTTGAAAAGAAATTCGTATGCACGGAAATGGTCGAGCATTTCGAAAGCCTCGAACAATGTCTTGCCTTGAGGGATAACACCCAATCCTTTTTCTTTCAGTTCGCGCGTGTCGTTTACAGAAAAGGAATTGCCTTCGATGGCACAACTATGGGCTGAAAAGAGAATTTCATTGTAGTCTTTCAAGTCGTTTGTAGCCATTCGGTCTGTCACTTTTTGGCGATAGACTTTCAATAGCTCTTCGTATGCTTGGATTTCCTTTATGAACATAAACAACTTGGTTTGATATGCAAACTTACTTAATTAACTCCGAATATACAAAAATATAACCTGTCAAAACAAATTTAAAGTATCCTCCTCCTTCCAGTCCTCCACGCTTACATCGAAAGTAATCGGTACAAACAGCGGTTGGGGGCTGGTACCACGGATATCATACCACGGACAATTGGGAGCCAAGGTCAGCACGATGACGGATGGCTCGTTGCTTTGGAAACAAATGGATAGGGGAATTGCTGCTTCGGCACAGTTCCCTTTTTCATCGCCCCATAGCGTGAATCCGTTCGCTACCTTGCAATTTACTAGCAGATAGCATCCTTCGCCAAGGTGAGGCAAAATAGCCGGATTCCAGGCCTCCTCTGCTTGCGGAATGAAAGGGATGCTTCCGGCTTGAGGGAACACCACCTCGTCGTTAGGGGCAAGTTCCAACTGCCCTGTCTCGAGAGCTAGGATGCCTCGTGTTGCGTCGGTTTCCCAATAAGGTACATGCTCTTCGGTGGCGAAGTGAAACGTGCCGGATAGCCGGATATTGCACAACCGGATGCCTTCAACCGTCAGGTTAAAATCGGGCATTTGGTTTTGGATACGGATGCTTACTTGGGCAAACGCTTCGCTGGGGATGCTACGCATGTCGATGGTCTCTTCGGCCTTGAAAGTTCCCTGCATGGAATAGGGAAGGGCGGTTTCCTGCTTCGCGGTGTAGAGGTCGGTAACCTCGGTCAGTTCTTCGTTGTGAACGCATGCGGTCATTGTCAGGCCCAGTAGCAGGAGAGGAACAGTTGTTTTCATAGTCCTTAGGGTTGTTTAGTTTTTATATACTAAACAATTGCCTGCCCCGTTTGGATGTGCCTACGATGCGGAATATTTCCGTTCCCAGTGCGATAGCATGCACAGCCCCATACGAGAAGGCGTACTGCCTGATACGTGCTCGCGTTTGCCGATAAACCTCGAGACGGAAAACAACGGAAGTTGCAAAGTTGCGGGTTGCGGGTTGCGTTTTCCTGACGTGGTATCTTGTGGCATGGTAGAGTTGCGGGTTACAAGTTGCGGGTTGCGCCCCATTTCGCCTTTACAGTATGCTGTGGACGCGATTTTGAGCGAAAACGCAACCCGCAACCTTTATGGTTATGTGTTTTTTGCTTTGTAACTGTAGTATACTTATATATGTATATATATATTATAATATAT
>JAFYWH010000051.1 GCA_017558175.1 Bacteroidaceae bacterium | reverse complement strand
TAAGCGATGTTACCTACTTCCAAGCATGGGAATACCAATACGTTTGCATAACCTGCGATTTCTGAACCCGGAGCCTTGCTCTGACCGATGCGTGGAACCAAAGCAGCATCTGCTTGCAATTCACCTTCAATCTTCAATTCAGGAGCCATTTCCTTAGCGATAGCCAAAGCTTCTGTTACCTTGTCTACTACTTCGTGCTTAGCCGAACCCTTAGTAGAGAAGCTCAACATAGCTACGCGTGGGTCGATACCTGCAACGGCCTTAGCTGTCTGAGCTGTACATACGGCAATCTGAGCCAATTGGTTAGCATCCGGCATCGGAGTAACGGCAACGTCACCTACGAACAATACACCGTTTTCGCCACATTCAGGAGCCTGAGTCAACATCAACATACCGCCCGATACGCAAGTGATACCCGGAGTAGTCTTGATGATTTGCAATGCAGGACGGAGAACGTCGCCTGTAGTGTTCTGAGCACCAGCCAACTGACCGTCAGCGTCGCCAGCCTTGATGATCAAGCAACCCAAGTACAATGGCTTTTCAACCAATGCACGAGCTTCTTCGATAGTCATGCCCTTCTTCTTGCGGAGTTCGCAAAGGAGCTGAGCATATTCTTCCTTTTTAGGGTGGTCAGCCGGGTTGATGATAGTTGCCTTGCCGATGTGTTCCAAGCCCCATTCCTTAGCCAAGACCATGATTTCTTCCGGGTTGCCAATAAGGATAAGTTCTGCCACTTCGTCTGCCAAAAGTTGGTTAGCTGCCTTCAATGTACGTTCTTCAGTACCTTCAGGGAGAACGATGCGCTGCTTGTTAGCCTTTGCACGTTCCACGATTTGATTCATTAAACTCATAGTATATCTTATATTTTATGTTTTAAATCATTTGATTCGTTTTTCACTATGCAAAATTAGCGAAATTTGCCATATTGACATTGCAAAATCGAATATATTTTAAAGGTTTGTTTTAACTTTGTGGTGTTTTTAATAAAGAATGTAATATGATTCGTCAGTGTGCAGTTCTATTTGGATGTTTGGCCTTGGGAGAGCTGATTGTTTATCTCACCGGGGTAAAGCTTCCTTCCAGCATTATAGGCATGTTGTTGTTGGCCCTTTTCCTGAAGATTGGTTGGGTGAAGCTGAAGTGGGTGCAGGGATTGTCCGATTTCCTTGTGGCCAATTTGGGCTTCTTCTTTGTGCCTTCGGGTGTGGCGCTGATGCTTTATTTCGATGTCATTGAAGCCCAGTTCTGGCCTATTCTGATTGCATCGGTGGTCAGTACATTGCTGGTGTTGCTTGTAACAGGTTGGGTTCATCAAATAGTCCGTAAGATCAATGGAATTTCTAGAAAATAAATATTTGCTCATTGCCTTGACATTCGGGGCGTTTGCTTGCTTCAAGAGTTTGCAGAAGAAGGTAGGTTCGGTGTTGTTGAACCCCATTTTGCTTACCATGATTACCCTCATCGTGTTCTTGAAGATGACGGGTATCAGTTATGAAACCTATCGCGAGGGTGGTTTGCTGATTGACTTTTGGCTGAAGCCAGCTATTGTTGCATTGGGTGTGCCTCTCTATCTGCAATTGGAGATGATCAAGAAGCAATGGCTTCCGATTCTGCTTTCCCAGTTGGTGGGATGTTTGGTGGGGATTGTTTCGGTGGTCCTGATAGCCAAGGGATTAGGCGCATCGCAAGAGGTGATATGCTCGTTGGCTCCCAAGTCGGTAACATCGCCCATTGCTATGGAGGTAGCTGCTGCTACGGGAGGGATTCCTTCCTTGTCGGCTGCGGTGGTGATATTGGTGGGCTTGTTCGGAGCGGTACTGGGTTTCAAGGTGTTGGATTTGGGACAAGTGAAAAGTCCTATCGCCCAAGGTCTTTCCATGGGTACGGCCAGTCATGCTATTGGCACTTCGGCTGCTATGGAGGTTAGCCGGAAATATGGTGCTTATTCCAGTTTGGGATTGACACTGAATGGCATCTTGACCGCGCTTCTTGCTCCGGTGGTGCTGCGCTTGATGGGGATTATCTGATGAAGGTGTAGTCGAAATAATACTGACTCTTCTGACTCACTGACTACACCTTGCTCCATTAATCTTCTTTGGTTAGAATCCTTTCCAATTCTTCGGCGGAAAGGCGTAGGTAGAACTGGCCCTTATGGGCAACGGAGATACCACCGGTTTCTTCGGATACGATGATAGCCAGCGCATCGGTTTCTTGCGATACGCCCATGGCTGCACGGTGACGCAAGCCCAATTCTTTCGGGATATTCAAATCGTGCGATACAGGGAGAATGCATCCGGCTGCTATGATTTGCTTGTGGCGGATAATCATGGCTCCATCGTGTAACGGGCTGTTCTTGAAGAAGATATTCTCGATGAGGCGTTGGTTTACATCGGCATTGATAGTATCGCCACTACGGATGATTTCGTTCAGCGGAAGGTTCTTTTCCACTACTATCAAGGCGCCGGTTTTGGTTTTGCTCATGCTCATGCAGGCCATGACGATAGGCATGATGTCGGTGCGCTCAATCTTTTCCTGTTGGTCCTTTCGGAGGAAGCGGAGCAGATGTCTCCAACGCTTGTGCGAACCTACGGTCACCAGGAACTTGCGGACTTCGTCTTGGAAGAGAACAATCAGAGCCAATACACCCACATTTACCAACTTGTCGAAAATGGAGCCTAAAAGTCTCATTCCCAATACTTGGGAGACAATAACCCAGCATCCGATGAATACAAGGATGCCGATGAAGATGTTGATGGAACCAGAGTCCTTCATCAGTCGGTAAGACTGGTAAAGCAGGTAGGCCACCAAGAGGATGTCAATCAGGTCTTTGATGTTGAAATTTATAAAGTCCATATGTCGTTCTTTTCTTCTTTAGGGTTAAAATGCTTGGCAAGCTTTCATTTTCTGTACAATCTTGACCGTTTCTACGGCTTCACGCACATCGTGCACTCTCAGGATATGTGCTCCCTTCGTCAGTGCGATGGTGTTGAGCGCGGTAGTTCCGTTCAAGGCTTCTTCGGGTGTGGCGCCCAAGAGCTTGTATATCATCGATTTCCGCGATACGCCCACCAGCAGAGGAAGTTCGAACAAGGCGAATTCTTCCAGATGGTTCATCAGCTCGTAGTTGTGCTCTAAGGTCTTTCCGAAACCGAAACCCGGGTCGATGATGATGTCCTTTACGCCCAAGTCCCTCAGTTTCTGCACCTTTTCGGAGAAATAATAGAATACTTCCTTCAAGAAATGCTCGTATTGCGGATTGGTCTGCATGGTTTGCGGAGTGCCCTTCATGTGCATGATGATATAAGGTACACCGAGGCGGGCAATGGTGGCGAACATCTGTTCGTCCATCTGTCCGGCAGAGATGTCGTTGATGATGGCCACGCCGTATTCTTCCACACACATCTTGGCCACATCGGCACGGAAGGTGTCCACCGAAACGATGGCATCCGGACGATGCTTGCGGATAAGCTCCAAACCGGTTCTCAAGCGCTCCATTTCTTCTTCTACCGAAACCTCCTGCGCTCCGGGGCGGGATGAATAGGCACCGATATCGACTATGGAGGCTCCCTCGTCCATGATCTGTTCGAGGCGATCGAGGATGTAACGTTCGGTTACCCCCCTGCTACCGGCATAGAAGGAGTCGGGCGTCACGTTCAGGATGCCCATCACTTGTGGCTCGCTGAGGTCCATCAGTCGGCCATTGGCGTTGATATATAGCGGTGTATTCATTGTTTCTTCGTTCTATACGACAAAAGTAAGCAGAAATATCGAGTTTTTAGTATTTAGGGTAGTTTTTTCCGCTATATTTGTCCCAACTTTATAAAACGAATGAAAAAAATGGAAAATTCTATCCTCTATAATTATTTCAAGGAGTGCGGAAAGGTGACTACCGACACTCGCAATTGCCCCGAAGGTTCGATGTTCATCGCCTTGAAGGGCGAGACTTTCAATGGCAATGCCTTTGCCCGTCAGGCGTTGGAGAAGGGATGCCGATATGCCGTGGTAGATGAGGCCGAGTATGCCGATGCACCGAATATCTTCCTGGTGGACAATTGCTTGGAAACCTTGCAGAACTTGGCTCGTGAGCATCGACGCGCCTTGGGAACTCCCATCGTGGGAATCACCGGTACGAACGGAAAGACCACGACCAAGGAACTCATTGCCACAGTGCTCCAGAAGCGCTATAACACACTCTATACGCAAGGCAACCTCAATAACCATATTGGTGTGCCTCTCACGCTTTTGAACCTCACAGAAGAGCACGAAATGGCTGTGGTAGAGATGGGTGCCAATCATCCGGGCGAAATCCGTACGCTTGTAAATATTGCAGACCCCGATTGCGGTATGATTACCAATGTGGGCAAGGCACACTTGGAAGGCTTCGGTTCGTTCGAGGGCGTGGTGAAGACCAAATCGGAGTTGTATGACTTTCTCCGTTCGAAAGAGAACGCATTCATCTTCTTGGACAAGGATAACGAGGTTCTTTGCCAAGCGTCCGCGGGCTTAGAGAGCATCGGATACGGCTTGGAAGGTGAGGATTTGTACGTAAAGGGCAAGTTGCATGCCTGCGCTCCGTTCCTGGCTTTCGAGTGGGAACACGAGGGGGTGAGTCACGATGTAAATACCCATCTGATAGGCGCTTATAACGTGAAGAATGCCTTGGCTGCCATTGCCATCGGTTGCCGGTTCGGAGTACCGGCAGAGGCTATCTGTGAGGCTCTGAACGGGTATATCCCGAGCAACAACCGCTCTCAGCTGACCGAGACAGAGGATAATCACCTCATCGTCGATGCCTACAATGCCAACCCTACGAGCATGATGGCTGCGTTGGAGAATTTCCGCCTCATGGAGGTAGAGCATAAGGTAGCTGTGTTGGGCGACATGAAGGAACTGGGCGAGGGTAGTTTGGATGAGCATCGTAAGATTGTGGCTTTCCTTGGCGAGTGTGGCTTCGAAAAGGTGATTCTTGTGGGTGCGGAGTTCGGCAAGGCGAATACAAACTTCGAACATTATCCTGATGTGGAGGCTGTGAAGGCACTTTTTGCAGAAAATAAGCCTATGGGCAAATTTGTGCTCATCAAGGGGTCAAACAGCATGAAATTGTTTAACTTAAAAGAGGTGTTATGAAAATGATGAAAATTTCAAAATTGTTTGTTTGGATAATGCTTTCTGCCTGTATATGCGCTTGTTCGCAACGGGCTTCCAATAAAAGTAAAGATGTGGAGGTTGCACCCAAGAAATTGGTCAAGGTCGATACATTGATAGCCTTTTATGAAGATTATCCTGCATTCTTGGATGTACGCGGAAATCGTTTGTGTGTCACTTTGGTAAAATCCGATACTTGCCTGGCTTTGTTCGATAAGAATTCAGGAAAGCCCATCAAGCGTATGGGTGTGAAGGGGAATGGACCTCAGGATATGCAGAGTCCTGAGATTGTGAAGAACGGATGTTTGGTGGATGACGAACGCTTTGTGTTTTATGATTTGAATCAGCAGAAAATGTTCTTCTTGGATAAGGAAGGTGGGTTAGAAGATTTCTCGCCTCTGACAACAAGGTATGGCTCCTTGAATGTTACTTCCGATTATATCGTCGGACATTCTACGGGATTCGATCCTTCGCTCTTCTTGATGAAGGACCGGAAGACTGGCGAGGTGAAAACGATGGATTTGTATCCCAAACTTTCCGAGTCGCAGGAGGAGCGTTTCAAGAATATGCTGAGATATATGTATAGCCCGCACGTGTTGTGTAACGAAGCACAGAATCGCATTGTGCTGGCAATGTATTTCTTCGATATGATTCAGATATACAACTTTCAGGGCGAATTGCAGAAAACGATAGCTTTGGGCGAAGAAAAGGATTTTGAGGCAATGTTCAGCGCTTTGACTAACAATGAAGATTATTGGGGTTATTCTTCCGTCTATGCAACCAAGGAATTCTGCTATCTTCATCGTGCGTTGAAAGATGGTGTTACCCGTGATAGCAAACAGAGTCAGATTGTAAAAATGGCTTGGGAGGGGCGTGTGTTGGATATCTACGATTTGGATGTGAAGCTCGGTGGAGGCTTTTGTGTGGATGAAGATGGGAAGTTGTATGGCCTCATTCATGATGTCGTGGATGACGAGGAAGTTTTCTTGCTTTTGGTTTTTAGGCTCAATTAAAGGATATTTTATAACCCGAAATAGGCCGAAAGTGTAGTCGGAATTTAACTGACTCTTCTGACTCGCTGGCTACACCTTGTGTTTTCTTTCCGTTACTATATATCAGGTGTAGTCAGTGAGTCAGAAGTCTTTTTTGACTATACTTGCATCTCTTCTATCTGTTCAACTATTTCATTCATAGTGCGTTGTATCTTCTTGTGTATGAATGTTCCGACGATGACTCCCAACACGCATCCTAT
This sequence comes from Bacteroidaceae bacterium, assembly GCA_017558175.1. Taxonomy (GTDB): domain Bacteria; phylum Bacteroidota; class Bacteroidia; order Bacteroidales; family Bacteroidaceae; genus Phocaeicola. Next base: position 3,321 of record JAFYWH010000051.1, on the reverse strand, counting down.
CGCTACGCCACCCAAGGCTCCTCGCAGTTCTTCGCCATGCATAACTTGGGAGATGTCGTAGGCAAACCAGCTGATGAAGACGATGCAGAACGGAATGCCTATATACATCCGCCACTTGCTGTATAGTTTTTGGGTTCTCAGCGTGTCTTTCCGCGCTTCCAAAAGGTTACCATGGGCAAACTTCTCGGGTTGGAAATGGCTATGGATGTAGAAGTTGTATGCCAATGCCGCTATCATGAAGAAGCATGTAAAACTGCAAAGGCCAACCGATATTCCTATCAGTCCGGGCATCACCCATATAAAATAAGGAATCATAATGAGCGTCACAATGCTTTCTACGATGGCTCTTCGGCGGATGCTGGAGGCCTTGTTTTTCATCGATTGACGAAGCAATCGTTCGTTTACAATCGTTTCTTTCTCAAGCTTCTGAGTCAGAATGGCGAGCTGTTCTTTCATCTCTTGCAGTTCTTTGGATTCGAAATCATTCTTCATAATGCTACGGGTTTAATGGTTGGACATTTGTTTCAGTTCTTCCTTGATCCGATAAAGGCGGACGGAAACATTCTTCGGGGTGATTCCTATGATGGCTGCTATTTCATCGTAAGGCATGCCCTCAAGCCATAAAAGCACGATGGCGCGGTCGAAGGGTTTGAGCCGGTGGATGCGTTCGTATAGCATCTTCACCTGCTTCGTGTCGTCGTCCTTGTCGTTGAAGAGGTCGATTTCCATGCTCAGCGGGATGGCCGATGTGCGTTTCTTCTTCCTCTCTTGTGAGATGCAAGTGTTGAAACTCACCTTCCATATCCATGTGTCAATCTTGCTCTTTCCCTCGAAGGAGGCGAACCCTTGCCACAGATTAATCAGTACTTCCTGAAAGAGGTCGTTTACCTCGTCGGCGTCCTTGGAGAACATGAAGCAAACCGTGTAGATGGTGCTCTTGTGTTCCTTGACCATTTGCGCAAATGCGGTTTCCAATGTTTTCATCTTTCTTTATTCGGTTGTTTTACCCGTTAGACGATGGTTATGGCCGAAAAGCTACAAGAAATGAGATGAAATTTACACTCCGAACTTCTTTTTGTAATATGATTGGGCGGTGTAGAGCGCAGCTGCCGGGTTGTTGCCCGTTACTCTATCCTTTGTCACTAAGGTAGTTACGTATGCGTCCGAGTACTTGTAGAACAAGCTGTCGTGTCCCACGCAGAGGCCGATCACCACGTTCAAGTCCGTCTTCGCCTCGTTCAGCAATCGTGCTTGTAGGATAGGGTTGCACATGGCTGCGCCAATCTCTTCGCATTTAGCCGGTATGCCGATGGATGATTTCGCCTTACCCGCGACCTTGCAAATGATGGCATAAGCCTCGAATCCGTTGGCTCTCAGAATCTTGGCAAAGATACGTGCCTCGTTGATAAGTCCGATGCAATTGGCGATGCCAATCTTCTTGGCGCCAATCTTATGGGCAAATTCCATGATTTCCTGTACACGTGTCCATTGGCAATAGCCTTCGTATTCCACCTCGGCGCTCGCCACCATAATGTCGTGGTTTCGTCCTTCTTCGTATCGTTCCAATGCCCATTGTAAGTCCTCTTCCTTCAAGTTCGTGGTCGGGCAGAATTCAGGATAGGTGCGGACTTTAAACTTGCAGTTCTGCGTGCCGCAATCCACGCAAGTATGCTGAATGTTGTTTTCTTCTTTCATGATTTTCTATAAATATAAGTTTTCAATGCTTCTACATATTCCTCGAAGGCTTCCACACCATTCGGGGTAATTCGGCAGAGGGTACAAGGCATCTTTCCCTTGAATGTCTTGGTCACTTCTATGTACCCTGCCTTACTGAGCTTGTCTATTTGCACGCTCAGGTTCCCCGCCGTGGCCTTCGTTTCTTGCTTCAGATAGACGAAATCGGCTTCTTCTACCGAAAGCAAAATCGACATCACGCCAAGACGGAGTTCGCTGTGTAATAGGGGATTAAGTTCCTTGAACATGTTTCTTTGCCTCCTTATTTAAATGATAGCCGGGCATAACCAGTATTCCGATGAATCCAAGAGCGAATGTGATATGATACCAAAGGAATGCGTCTTTCATGAACGCGATATGGCAAGAGGCCATCATGATGACAAACAAAGTACTGAAAGCGGAAGTTTTTGTTTTCCGGTCGTCTAATATCGCTCCGGTTATGAATACGCCGATAGCCATCAAGATGCATGCGCCGGGAAGCATCAGCATCATGTTTTTGGCATAGATGGCGAGGAGGAGCAGTCCGGTCATCCCGATACCACCGATGGATATCCATACGGCACTTAGCACTTTGTCCGTAAAGGTCACGACGGGTTTTTCTTCTTTCTTTATTTGCCACATCATCAGTGGCCATCCAATTATAGGGATAGCAAACCAAAGCCAGTTCCACATCGGGTTGTTGGTGAGCATGAGCATGCCCATCACGGCGAGCGAGGTGATAGCGCCTACCCATCCCCAAAGGATGAATTGGTTTCCGCGTCCCACTTGTAGGTTCTTCTTGCTGTTCTGAATCATCTGAGCAATGAGTTCCAAGCTTTCCTTTTCGTTCAATCTTCTTTCTTCCATATTTCTTAATGTGTTTGAAGTGGATAAATTGGTTTATTTTATAAACCTCCGGTGGTTTTAAAAAGTGAGAAGTTGATGTTGCTAGCGTTTCTTCTCACTTTCTTGGTTGCAAATATAATTAAGTTTATAATATAAACCAAATATCTATGGACTTTTTTCAAGACATTGTATCTTAGGGTTTCGCTTGAAATGGTATTTTCGTGCTGTTTTACCATAATAAGGTAAGCGTTTCGACTCTTCACTTTCTTCACTGTAAAGAGGCAGGACGTTTCGTTGTTTGAGATAAAACATTTCGGCTTTTGAGGTAAAACGTTTCGGTGTTACAAGAAAATATCGTATTCTTTCAGAAATAAATAGAGGTGTTTTTGGAAAACATTTCGGTAAATATGTGGAGTTTTATGGTGTTTTGTCTAGTAAATAAGATGGAGAGTTGCATAGCATACTTCTTATCTACACGGGCGCGTATAAATATTAAGGTAGTAGGTGGTTCCCGGCTTGGAAGTTTCCTTTTGTTTTCATGTTCTATAACATGCTTCTTAATCAGTGAGTTACGGAGTAAATAGCAAAAAACTTCAAAAAAAGATTGTCCTATGTTTGGTATATATGTTATAAAGCAGTAATTTTGCACCCGCTTTCGAGAGAGAAACGCGGTGATCATGAAATACTGAAACAAAGGACAGGCTTTGACCTTTACCGATTTGAAAAAAAACTTTTTTCAAAAAAAACTTCAAAAAGTTTTGG
>JAFYWH010000050.1 GCA_017558175.1 Bacteroidaceae bacterium | reverse complement strand
GCTGAAGACTACCTCGGCCAGGAAGTAACTGAAGCTGTAATCACTGTTCCTGCTTACTTCTCTGACTCTCAGCGTCAAGCTACTAAGGAAGCTGGTCAGATTGCAGGTTTGGAAGTGAAGCGTATCGTGAACGAACCAACTGCTGCTGCATTGGCTTACGGTATCGACAAGGCCGACAAGGACATGAAGATCGCTGTATTCGACCTCGGTGGTGGTACATTCGATATCTCTATCCTCGAATTCGGTGGCGGTGTATTCGAAGTATTGTCTACAAACGGTGACACTCACCTCGGTGGTGACGACTTCGACCAAGTAATCATCGACTGGTTGGCTCAGGAATTCAAGAACGACGAAGGTGCTGACTTGACTGCTGACCCAATGGCTATGCAACGTTTGAAGGAAGCAGCTGAAAAGGCTAAGATTGAATTGTCTTCTTCTACATCAACTGAAATCAACTTGCCATACATCATGCCAGTAGGTGGTGTGCCTAAGCACTTGGTTAAGACTTTGACACGTGCTAAGTTTGAAGCATTGGCTCACGGTTTGATCCAGGCTTGTTTAGAACCATGTAAGAAGGCTATGAGCGATGCAGGTTTGAGCAACGCTGATATCGACGAAGTTATCCTCGTAGGTGGTTCTTCACGTATCCCGGCTGTTCAGCAATTGGTACAAGACTTCTTCGGTAAGGTTCCTTCTAAGGGTGTAAATCCGGACGAAGTCGTTGCTGTAGGTGCTGCTGTTCAGGGTGCTGTATTGACAGACGAAATCAAGGGTGTGGTATTGCTCGACGTTACTCCGCTTTCAATGGGTATCGAAACTCTCGGTGGTGTAATGACTAAGATGATCGACGCTAACACAACTATTCCTTGCAAGAAGACTGAAACATTCTCTACAGCTGCTGATAACCAGACAGAAGTAACTATCCACGTACTTCAGGGTGAACGTCCGATGGCTGCTCAGAACAAGTCAATCGGTAACTTCAACTTGACAGGTATTGCTCCAGCTCGTCGTGGTGTTCCTCAGATTGAAGTAACATTCGATATCGACGCTAACGGTATCTTGAAGGTATCTGCTAAGGATAAGGCTACAGGTAAGGAACAAGCTATCCGCATCGAAGCTTCTTCTGGCTTGAGCAAGGAAGAAATCGAAAAGATGAGAGCTGAAGCTGAAGCAAATGCTGAAGCAGACAAGAAGGAACGCGAAAAGATTGACAAGTTGAACCAGGCTGACTCAATGATTTTCCAGACAGAAAATCAGTTGAAGGAATTGGGCGACAAGTTGCCAGCTGACAAGAAGGCTCCAATCGAAGCTGCTCTCCAGAAGTTGAAAGACGCTCACAAGGCTCAGGACTTGGCTGCTATCGACGCTTCTATGGCTGAATTGAACTCTGCATTCCAGGCTGCAAGCGCTGAAATGTACGCTCAGAGCGGTGCTCAAGGTGGTGCTCAACAAGGTGCTAACGCTGGTGGCCAGCAGGCTAACAACGGCGGTAAGGAAGATATCCAAGATGCTGACTTCGAAGAAGTTAAGTAATTGCAAATAACTTACAAACCATGGAATAGCGTGTAACTTCGTGTTGCACGCTATTTTCTTTTCTCGGAAATTTATCGTATATTTGTGTCTATCTATTTTCAACTGAAACAACGTGGCAAAAGAACAAGCTAATGTACTCGAACGGCAGCGTACCCAACTGAAGGAACCTCGCCGATATACCGTCACCATTCATAATGATGACTTCACCACCATGGACTTTGTCGTGAAAGTCCTGAAGGAAGTATTTTTCATGGAACAAGAGAAGGCCATGACATTGATGCTCACCGTACACCATGCCGGAAAGGCCGTGGTAGGCATCTATACATACGATATAGCTACCTCGAAGGTAAGAAAGGCTACCGAAATGGCCCGCGAAAACGGATTCCCATTGATGCTCACCGTAGAACCCGAAAACCAGTAAGCCTATGCCAGAAGTGAAACAAACGGAAAGAGCCAAAAGGCTGTTGCAAGAAGCATTGGAGTGCTGCATGAGCTACCGACACGAATTCGTGACCCCCGAACACTTGCTCCTCATGCTCCTGAATGATGAATTTTTCCACCTCGTATCCCTCAATTTCTACGACCCCGTGGAGCTTTGCGAACTTCTGGAAGAAGAGCTGGACGAACAGGATTTTGTGCCCGAAGAAATGAAATACGAGCCCGAAATCTCTGCCCAAATGTCCGAAGTGATAGCCAATGCCTTGAGTCATGTGGCCATGAGCGGATCCGAAGCCATCGACCTGCCTCACCTGGTGAAGGGAATTCTGGAACTGGAAGACTCGTGGGCCAACTACTGGCTGAAGACTTGTCTGGCCGATAAGGAAGCCGACTTTATGGCCGAACTCATAGCCTACTGCGAAGGCGACCGCATACTCTCCGAACGCTCGTCGAAAGAAAAGGCATCGGGCAAGGAGAAGCGTGCCAACCAGGAATGGAAACGCATGGTGACCTGCATGAACGAACATTACCAGCAGCATAACCCCTTGATAGGCAGAGAAGAAGAACTGCAACGAACCATCCAGGTGCTTTGCCGATGCGACAAGAACAACCCGCTGCATGTGGGCGAACCGGGTGTAGGAAAGACCGCCTTGGTGTGGGGACTGGTACACCTCATTGAAGAGAAGAAGGTTCCTAACCGACTGAAGGACAGCCAAATCTACCAACTCGATATGGGTACCTTGTTGGCCGGCACACAATTCCGTGGCGACTTCGAAAAGCGCATCAAGGAAATCATGGACGGCATACAGCAGGAAAGCGCTTCGAACATTGTCTACATCGACGAAATCCATACCCTCGTGGGAGCAGGTGCTACCGGCGAAGGTGCCATGGATGCATCGAACATGCTCAAGCCTTATCTCGAGGCGGGCAACATCCGCTTTATCGGCTCTACCACTTACGAGGAATACAACCGCCATTTCTCGAAGTCGAAAGGACTGGTGCGACGCTTCCAGCAGATAGACATATTGGAGCCAAGTGTGGACGAGGCCAAGCACATCCTCCGCCAGCTGCAACCCCGATACGAGGAATTCCACGGGGTGAAGTACGAAGCCGAAGCCATCGACTTTGCCGTGGAAGCCAGTGCGAAATATGTGAACGAACGCTTCTTGCCAGACAAGGCCATCGACATCATCGACGAGGCGGGAGCTGCCATGGAAATCAAGGAAAACACCACCCCTATCGGCAAGAAAGAGATAGCCGAAGTGCTGGCCAAGACCTGCAAGGTAGATACCATGGCGCAATGCGAAGAAGATGATTATCAGCGACTTGAAACACTTGCTCCACGCATGCTCTCGCAAATTTATGGTCAGGACGAAGCCATCCGCAAGGTGGTGGAATCGGTACAGATGTCGAGAGCCGGACTGCTGGACGAGAACAAGCCTCTGGCCTCCTTCCTCTTCGTGGGACCAACGGGTGTGGGCAAGACCGAAGTGGCGCGTGTGCTGAGCAAGGAACTGGGCATCGAACTGCTGCGCTTCGACATGAGCGAATACACCGAAAAGCATACCGTGGCCAAGCTCATCGGCTCGCCGGCCGGATATGTGGGCTACGAAGACGGTGGCCTGCTCACCGATGCCATCCGCAAGTCGCCCCATTGTGTGCTCCTGCTCGACGAGATTGAAAAGGCGCATCAGGACATCTACAACATCCTCTTGCAGGTGATGGACTATGCCCGTCTGACCGACAACAAGGGCCGTCATGCCGACTTCCGCAACGTGGTGCTCATCATGACCTCGAATGCCGGTGCGCAACATGCCTCGCAAGCCACCATCGGGTTCAGCAGCAGCGTGACCCGTGGCGATGCCATGCTGAAGCAGGTAAAGAAAACCTTCAAGCCGGAGTTCCTGAACCGACTCTCGGGCACGGTGGTGTTCCGCGATATGGACCGCGAAATGGCTACCCTCATCCTCCGCAAGAAGTTGGGTGAGCTCGATGCCAAGCTTCAGGCCAAGAACGTGCACCTGAGCCTCAGTACCGAAGCCTTTGAACACTTGCTCAAGGAAGGATTCATTCCCGAATACGGAGCACGCGAGATGGACCGTGTCATTGCTCAACAACTCAAGCCTCTGCTGATGCGCGAAATGCTTTTCGGCTCGCTGAAGCAAGGTGGAAACGTAGAAATAAAGTTACAAGATGGCAGTTTATCAATTGAATGACGGGCTTTGGTTTCCCGATCCGCACCGGGGAGAACCCGATGGGCTGGTGGCCGTAGGGGGTGACCTCAGCGTGCCCCGACTGCTGTTGGCCTACTGCCACGGATTCTTCCCGTGGTTCTCGTTCAAGTGGGCCAGCGAACCGCATTGGTATTGCCCCATGCAGCGGTATGTCATCTTCCCCAAGGAGATACACATCAGCCACTCCATGCGCCAGCTCATCCGCCAGCAGAAGTACGAAATATCTGTGAACCAAGACTTTGAAGGCGTGATACGCCATTGCTCCACCGCCCAAAGCCGGAACGAAGAAGATGGTGCCTGGTTAGGGGCGGACATGATGAAGGCCTACACCGAGCTGTATAAAAAGGGATTTGCCAGCAGCGTGGAAGTGTGGGAACCCTACACCGACGATGCCGGACAACCGAAACGCCGGCTCGTGGGCGGGCTCTATGGGGTGACGCTCCGCAATGCCTTCTTTGGCGAGAGCATGTTCTCGTTGGTGCCCAATGCCTCGAAACTTGCCCTCATCTGCTTGGCACAAATGCTCGAGTCGTTGGGCTGGCACTTCATCGACTGCCAGTTCGAGACTCCCCTCTTCCGCTCCATGGGCGGACGGCACATTGCCTACGAGGAATATATGCGGATGCTCGAAAGCTAAATTTCGAGTATCCCATCCTTGTCGTGCGGCACGAAAGGCCCCTCTTTTACCTCGAAAATCACGCTGCCCGATTCCAGACACTCCACCCCATGCCACACGTTCTTGGCAATGTCTACCCCATACTTTCCGTCGGCTGGCGAGAGCACCACACTCTCCGTTACCTGTCCGGCATCGTTGTACGTGTTCACGCGGATCTTTCCACGGAGGACAACGAAACTCTCGTCCTTGGTAGGATGGCGATGTACAGGAACCACCGTTCCGGGTTCGAGGGCATTGAGCAAGCGGTGGCACTTATCGTCCAGGCTTTCGTGGAAATTGTAGTTCATGCGCAGGCGAGGCGACTCCTTGGCTTGCGCTACCACACTGTCTATCAGGTTATTGTCTATTATTTTCATGGCATATTTTCTTTTACTTTCCTACAAAGTTAAGGCTTTATTTCGATTTTCGGAAATTAGCTATTTACAAAATATATTCGTATTTTTGCATCAGGCATAAACAGATAACCCCTTACTTGGTATGAAAAACATCAGCAAAATCGTGGTCCTTTGGGCCATGGTACTCCTCGTGACATTGGGCGGATGCAGCCAGCCTTCCCCCATCAAGGCACTCATCGTGTCCGGACAGAACAACCACAACTGGCAGGTGAGCCATCAGGCCATCCAGCAGATATTGGATAACTCGGGCCTCTTTGTAACCGACATTGCCCTCACCCCTGCTGCAGGAGGCGACATGAACAGCTTCCACCCCCGGTTTGCGGATTACGATGTGGTGGTGCTGGACTACAATGGCGACCGATGGACGGAGCAGACCGACCAGGCTTTCGTGGACTATGTGCAGAACGGTGGCGGACTCATCATCTATCATGCGGCCGACAATGCCTTTGCCGGATGGGAGGAGTTCAACCGCATCATTGCCCTGGGCGGATGGGAAGGCCGTAACGAGCAATCGGGCCCTTACTGCTACCTTGAAAACGGCGAACTGGTGCTCGACCACAGACCCGGAAACGGAGGTTCGCATGGGCAGCAACGCGAATACACGATGCACGGACGAAACATCGAACACCCTATTACCCAAGGACTTCCTACCAACTGGATGCACGCCCAGGACGAAATGTACGACTCCATGCGTGGACCGGCCAACATCAAGCATCTGCTCTACTCGGGCTTGGCCGATACGGCTACCGGAGGCTCCGGACGCGAAGAACCGCTTGTCTTTACGGTAGATTATGGCAAGGCCCGCATCTCGCACATCATGTTGGGACATGCCGGAGCTACCTTGGAAGAGAATCCGGCCATGCAATGCACCGGTTTCCAGACACTCCTGCTCCGTAGTGCCGAATGGGCTGCCACCGGTAAAGTAACGCAGCCGGTACCCCATGACTTCCCTACCGAAGAAACCTTGTCGCTCCGCAAGGATTACGGAAAGAGCAAATAAAGTGAAAAATGAAAACGCAACCCAAGTTGCGGGTTGCGGGTTGCGTTTTTCATCAACCGATGTTCATGCAGCTCGATACGCCGAAAGTGGTGGCAATGGCGGTGAGTACGGTGATGACGATGTTCAATATCTTGCTCCAAATATCTTTGTTCATGGTGTTTTAATTTTTAGCGGTTAGTGATTATAAAAGGAAATCCCCCTTAGTCAAGGGGGCCAGGGGGATATAGCGGCTGTTGGCTATGCTTTAATTTCCGAAGCTTTGTGCTCCATTCGGAAGGAACATCCCCCTACGGTGGGTGTGTCGAAATACGCATCTACTTCTTTTAAGGCACGGATTACACGGATTAACACGGTTTTTAGTGCGTGTTTACATAAATTTATCCGTGAAATCCGTGCCTAAATTTATATTATGACACACCCACATTAGTGGGCGTTTACGAGCGTGGTGAACCAAGAAAGATTACTCTTCCTCACCACCTCCTTCTTCCTCTTCTTCGGCCTCCTTGCTGTACTTCACAGCTACCTTCGAGAAGGTGAGCGAAGTCAAGGCATTGGCGAGTACGCGACCGGGACGGAAGTTGATTTTCGCACGCTTGATGAG
>JAFYWH010000049.1 GCA_017558175.1 Bacteroidaceae bacterium | reverse complement strand
GTTATTATCCAGGTCTTCTTCGTTCTTTACCCAATCCACGAACAAGTCGTAAAGCGGACGGTGAGGCACGAATTCGAGGGTACACAAAGAGTGTGTCACGCCTTCGAAGAAGTCGCTCTGACCATGTGCGAAGTCGTACATCGGATATGCCTTCCAAGTTTCACCGGTACGGTGGTGAGGATGCTTTACTACACGATAGATGATAGGGTCGCGGAAGTGCATGTTCGGGCTTGCCATGTCAATCTTGGCACGGAGCACCATCTTGCCTTCTTCGATTTCGCCTGTATTCATCTTCTCAAACAATGCGAGGCTTTCTTCTACCGGACGGTTGCGGTAAGGACTATCAGTACCTGGTTGGGTAGGAGTACCCTTCTGAGCAGCGATGTCTTCTGCCGATTGTTCATCGATGTAAGCCTTGCCTTCCTTAATCAATTGAATAGCAAAGTCCCACAATTGTTGGAAGTAATCGGATGCATAATATTCATTTCCCCATTGGAAGCCGAGCCACTGGATATCTTCCTTGATGGCTTCCACGTATTCCATGTCTTCTTTAGTTGGGTTAGTGTCGTCGAAACGGAGGTTACATACACCACCATAACGAGCGGCAATTCCGAAGTCCAAGCAGATGGCCTTGGCGTGACCGATGTGGAGGTATCCGTTCGGTTCTGGCGGGAAACGAGTCTGTACGCGGTTTCCGTTCTTACCTTCGCTGAGGTCTTTTTCAACTACTTGTTCGATGAAGTTCAGACTTTTCTTCTCTGACACTTCGTTTGTGTTCATTTCAGTCATATGTATTCTATCTTTTTACGCTTTTAAAATGCAAAAATACATAAACTTTTTGGTATATACATTATTTATTAGCGATATATCGGTGATTTTTTTTTCGAAGATAGCCGATTGGGTAGGTGCTCATACGGGAATGTTCCTGAATCTGATGTAAAATGATTATTACAAACAAAAGATTTTGCAAAAGTTGGAATTTGTCAATAAATAGAAATGTCAAAATTTTCCTCGAAATTGATGGGCGGAAGCGGAATTTTTACTATATTTGTCACTTGTAAGGTTGAGATGTCCCTGATTGGGGCTTGAATTGGCAACAAAATGCTATAAAAGCTAAAAATATGTTGTAGGACATGTTTTTTTGTTTGGAAAGTCCAAAAAAACCTTGCAACTTTGCACCGTTATCCTGAAAACAATCTTTTTACCTTAAAAAAACTAATACCTATTGAAAACAAAAAGGAGTCTTTGTGAAAAGACTCCTTTTCTTTTTTCTTTACTAATCGTTTCGCGGATGTTTATGAACGTTTCGTCGTTTTTCTTCGAATGACAAGGCGTTTTGATTAAAATGTAGAAGCGTTTTCTGTGGATGAAATCATTATTTTATTATCTTTGCATATCGTTGTTATAAAAGTCAAGTAAATAAACGGTATGGTACAACCTTTGGCAGAGCGTCTGCGTCCGAAGACGTTGGATGATTATATAGGACAGAAGCACTTGGTGGGAGAAGGGGCTATCTTGAGAAAGATGATTGACGCCAAACGAATCTCCTCCTTTATCCTTTGGGGACCTCCCGGGGTGGGCAAAACTACATTGGCGCAAATCATCGCCAACAAGCTGGAGACTCCTTTCTATACGTTGAGTGCCGTAACCAGCGGGGTGAAGGATGTGCGCGATGTCATCGACAAGGCACGCAACAACCGCTTCTTCAATCAGATGAGTCCTGTACTCTTCATCGATGAAATCCATCGTTTCAGCAAGTCCCAGCAGGATTCGTTGCTCGGAGCCGTGGAGACGGGAGTCGTTACGCTCATTGGTGCCACCACCGAAAACCCTTCCTTCGAGGTGATTCGTCCCTTGCTTTCCCGATGCCAACTCTATACACTCAAGTCTTTGGAGAAAACGGATTTGTTGGAGCTATTGAACATGGCTCTGCAGAAAGATGTTTATCTTAAGGAGCGGAATGTGGAGTTGAAAGAAACCGATGCCATGCTCCGTTATTCGGGAGGTGATGCGCGTAAGTTGCTTAATATATTGGAACTGGTGGTTGAGGCCGATGGCGCTACGGACAAGGTGGTGATTACCGATGAGAAGGTGGTGGAACGCCTCCAACAAAATCCGTTGGCTTACGATAAGGATGGAGAGATGCATTACGATATTGTTTCGGCCTTCATCAAGTCCATCCGTGGTAGCGATCCCGATGGGGCACTTTATTGGTTGGCCCGAATGGTCGAAGGTGGAGAAGATCCCGCTTTCATTGCCCGTCGACTGGTGATTTCGGCTTCGGAGGATATCGGTTTGGCCAACCCCAATGCCTTGCTTTTGGCCAATGCGGCTTTCGATGCCGTGATGAAAATAGGATGGCCGGAAGGGCGGATACCTCTTGCCGAGGCTACGGTTTATTTGGCTACAAGTCCGAAGAGTAACTCGGCCTACGAGGGTATCAACACCGCCTTGCAATTGGTGAGGGAAACAGGTAATCTGCCGGTTCCGCTTCATCTTCGCAATGCCCCTACCAAGCTCATGAAACAGTTGGGATATGGTAAGGATTACAAGTATGCCCATGCTTACGAGGGTAACTTCGTGAAGCAACAATTCATGCCCGATGAGGTGAAGGACGTCCGTCTTTGGCATCCGCAGAACAATGCCCAGGAGGCCAAGTTGAATGAACGGATGCAAGGCCTTTGGGGCGAACGGTTCAAGAAATAAAAAGAAACAAGATAAAAATAAAGACCTATGAAGATTATCGTATTGGATGGTTATGGCCTCAATCCCGGCGATTTGTCGTGGAGCGGTATGGAGGCTTTGGGAGAACTCACGGTGTACGATCGCACTTCTCCTTCGGAATTGTTGGCACGTTCGGAAGGTGCCGAAGTCCTCATTACCAACAAGACACTCATCACCGCCGATGACATGGCGGCCTTGCCTCAGTTGAAGTACATCGGTGTGTTGGCAACCGGTTACAATGTGGTGGACATCGAAGCTGCTAAGGCTCGTGGCATCATCGTGACCAACATTCCGGCTTATAGTACAAGCTCGGTGGCACAGATGGTGTTTGCTCATATTCTCAATATCACTCAGCGAGTGGGCCATTATGCGGAAGACAATGCCAAGGGCCGTTGGACAGAGAGTGTGGACTTTTGCTATTGGGATACCAACTTGATGGAACTCGACGGCAAGAAGATGGGTATCGTAGGTTTCGGAAACATCGGTAAAGCTACGGCTCGCATTGCCCAAGCCTTTGGTATGGAAGTGCTCGTGTATACATCGAAAGAGCAGCATGAACTTCCGGAAGGCATGAAGAAGACTTCGTTGGATGCTCTTTTTGCCGAATGCGACGTGGTCAGCCTCCATTGTCCGTTGACTCCCGATACCAAGGAGATGGTCAATGCCGAACGCTTGAAACTCATGAAGCCTAATGCGATTCTCATCAATACCGGTCGTGGTCCGTTGATCAATGAACAGGACTTGGCTGATGCATTGAACGAAGGTCGTATTGGAGCAGTTGGTTTGGATGTTCTTTCCGTGGAGCCATCGGTGAAGAACAATCTTTTGCTGGGTGCCAAGAATTGTTTCATCACCCCGCACATTGCTTGGGCCACTAAAGAAGCCCGCACCCGATTGATGGACATTGCCGTAGGAAACTTGAAGGCATACCAGGAAGGACATATCATTAATAATGTGGCTAAATGACAAAGTTATGAATGAAGAAAGAATAGAAAAAGCAATCGCCTTATTTAAGGAAGGCTTCAATTGCTCGCAAGCCGTGGTAGCTGCTTTTGCCGATCATTATGGTTTTACTCGTGAACAGGCATTGCGTATGTCTGCCTCGTTTGGTGGAGGTATCGGACGAATGCGTGAGACTTGTGGAGCAGCATGCGGACTTTTCATGTTGGCTGGTTTGGAGACAGGTTCTACCGATGGCGCCGATCGCGATGGAAAAGCAGCCAATTATGCCCTTGTTCAAGAGCTTGCCAAGGAATTCACGCTTAGAAACGGAGCGCTGAAGTGTGCCGATTTGTTGGGATTATCCAAAAAAGAACCGGTCGTATCAACACCGGAAGCCCGTACGGATCAGTATTATGCGAAGCGACCATGTGTAAAGATGGTGGAAGAAGCTGCCCGAATTTGGTGTGAATACTTGGAAAAACATCCAAAATAACGGAAAAATAAAAATAAATTATAAAAAACGCGTTCTTTTCTTGGTGTAATTTGTGTTATATAACATAAAATTCATATCTTTGCACCGGTTAATTAAAAGGTAAAAAGATTATGTTGAAAGAAAAAGCTGGTGCTTTGGCCGGTCAAATCTGGGAAGCACTCAACGGTACAGAAGGTTTAACACAAAAGCAAATCAAGAAGGCTGCCAAGATCAAGGCCGACAAGGATTTTTTCTTGGGCATGGGTTGGTTGTTGAGAGAAGAAAAGGTCGCAGTTTCAGAAATTGAAGGCGAAATCTTCGTGAAATTGGTGTAAACAAGTTATTGTTACCATAAAAAATGCGTTGGTGCATCATTCTGATGTTGTCCAACGCATTTTTTTTGTATCTTTGCACCTAATTAAATATAGAAATTAAAAGTAAGATGAAGCATATTAGAAACTTCTGCATTATTGCGCATATCGACCACGGCAAATCGACCTTGGCCGACCGTCTTTTGGAATATACCCAAACCGTCAAGGTTACCGAAGGACAAATGTTGGACGATATGGATTTGGAAAAGGAGAGAGGTATCACCATCAAGAGTCATGCTATCCAGATGGAATATACCTACAAAGGTGAAAAATACGTACTCAATTTGATTGACACCCCGGGACACGTGGACTTTTCTTACGAAGTATCCCGTTCCATTGCTGCTTGCGAAGGTGCCTTGTTGGTAGTCGATGCATCGCAAGGTGTACAGGCGCAGACCATCTCGAACCTTTACATGGCATTGGAAAACGACCTCGAAATCATCCCGGTCATGAACAAGTGCGACATGGATAGCGCTATGCCTGATGAAGTGGAAGATGAAATCGTGGAATTGTTGGGCTGTAAGCGTGAAGAAATCATCCGTGCATCGGGTAAGACAGGCTTGGGCGTAGAAGAAATCCTCGATGCGGTTATTGAACGCATCCCTCATCCGGAAGGCGATGAAGAAGCTCCGCTCCAGGCATTGATCTTCGACTCGGTGTTCAACTCATTCCGTGGTATCATTGCTTACTTCAAGATTGAAAACGGTGTGATTCGTAAGGGTGACAAGGTGAAGTTCTTCAATACCGGTAAGGAATACGATGCCGACGAAATCGGTGTGCTCAAGATGGACATGGTTCCACGAAACGAGCTCCGTACTGGTGATGTAGGTTATATCATCTCGGGTATCAAGACTTCGAAGGAAGTGAAGGTAGGGGATACCATTACACAAATCTCCCGTCCTTGCGAGAAGGCTATCTCCGGTTTCGAAGAAGTGAAGCCGATGGTATTTGCCGGTCTCTATCCGATTGATGCCGAAGATTACGAAAACCTTCGTGCATCGCTTGAAAAGTTGCAATTGAACGATGCTTCGTTGACTTTCATGCCGGAATCGTCCGTAGCGTTGGGCTTCGGTTTCCGTTGCGGTTTCTTGGGCTTGCTCCACATGGAAATCGTTCAGGAACGTCTCGACCGCGAGTTCGATATGAATGTAATCACTACCGTTCCTAACGTATCGTACAAGGTATACGACAAGCAAGGCGAAGTAAAGGAAGTGCACAATCCTTCCGGTATGCCGGAAATTACCTTGATTGACCACATCGAGGAACCGTTCATCCGTGCATCCATCATTACCACAACCAACTACATTGGCCCTATCATGACCTTGTGCTTGGGTAAGCGTGGTGAACTCATCAAGCAAGAATATATCTCGGGTAACCGTGTGGAAATCTTCTACGATATTCCGCTTGGTGAAATCGTGATCGACTTCTACGATAAGTTGAAGAGTATCTCGAAGGGTTACGCGTCGTTCGACTATCACATGAACGGATTCCGTCCGTCGAAGCTCATCAAGTTGGATATCCTTTTGAATGGCGAACCGGTCGATGCCCTTTCTACTTTGACTCACGTGGACAATGCCGAAACCTTCGGTCGCCGTATGTGTGAAAAGTTGAAGGAATTGATTCCTCGCCAGCAGTTTGATATCGCCATCCAGGCAGCTATCGGTGCGAAGATTATTGCCCGTGAAACCGTGAAGCAGCTCCGTAAGGACGTAACAGCCAAGTGTTATGGTGGTGACGTGAGCCGTAAGCGTAAGTTGCTCGAAAAGCAGAAGAAGGGTAAGAAGCGTATGAAGCAAATCGGTAACGTAGAAGTGCCACAGAAGGCATTCTTGGCCGTATTGAAGTTGGATTAATCATAATAACCTTAAAAATCATAAACAAAGATGAAGTTTTTATCCATTTGTGCGATGAGTGTGGTGCTGATGTTTTCTGCACTCTCGTGTACAAGCAATCACCTGATCAGTGATGAGGCGGAACGTGCTCTTGTTCAGAGCGATTTTGATAAGCGTGCTGCTGAATGGAATCAGGGTGACTTGTTCAAGGTGTTTGGACAAGAATTGACTGAGCAACAGCGTGAAGCATTAACTTTCTTGTATGCATACATGCCGTTGGGTGACATTACCGACTATACAGGTGAATTCTTTTTGGAAAACATTGATTACACATTGAAGGCAAAGCAGGAAATGCCATGGGGCAAGTTGATTCCTGAACGCGAGTTCCGTCACTTTGTACTTCCTATCCGTGTGAACAATGAAAATTTGGATAATAGCCGTAAGGTATTTTATGAAGAATTGAAGGATCGAGTAAAGAATCTTTCTTTGCACGATGCGGTGTTGGAAGTGAACCACTGGTGTCATGAAAAGGTGGTTTATACTCCATCTGACTCTCGTACAAGCTCTCCGTTGGCATCTGTAAAGACTGCTTACGGACGTTGTGGTGAAGAATCTACTTTCACCGTAGCAGCTCTCCGTTCGGTTGGTATTCCTGCTCGTCAGGTATATACTCCGCGTTGGGCTCACACCGATGACAATCACGCTTGGGTAGAAGCTTGGGTAGATGGTAAGTGGTACTTCTTGGGTGCTTGCGAACCGGAACCAGTATTGAACCTCGGTTGGTTTAATGCACCGGCTTCTCGTGGTATGTTGATGCACACCAAGGTGTTCGGTCGTTACAATGGTCCGGAAGAAATCATGCACCAGAATGCTAACTTCACAGAAATCAATATCATCGGCAACTATGCTCCGTTTGCAAGCGCTACCGTTAAGGTGGTTGACGCTACAGACCAACCGATTGCAGATGCTAAGGTAGAATTCAAAGTATACAACTATGCTGAATTCTATACCGTAGCCAACAAGAAGACCGATGCTGAAGGTAAGACATTCTTGTCGGCAGGTAAGGGTGACATGTTGGTATGGGCTTCAAAGGATGGTCAGTTCGGTTACGGAAAGGTGTCTTTCGGTCAGGACAATGAAGTGGTAGTGAAGTTGGACAAGAAGGCAGGCGAAGCATACGCTATGCACTTCGATATCATCCCTCCAGCTGAAGGCTTCAATATGCCGGAAGTAACTCCGGAACAACGCGCTGAAAACAGCCGTCGTATGGAGATTGAAGATTCTATTCGCAATGCTTATGTCGCTACATTCATGACCGATGCTTCTGCTCGCGAATTTGCCAAGAAGTATCAGCTGGATGAAGATGCAGTAGCCAAGATTCTCGTGGCTTCTCGTGGTAACCATGGTGTCATTACCGATTTCTTAGCTCGTCTCCGTTCGGACAAGTCGAAGGCAGGTGGTATCGACTTGTTGCAACGCATCTCTGCTAAGGACTTGCGCGATGTGAGCCTTGAAGTGTTGGTTGACCACATGCAGTCTCATGTATATAAGGAAAACATGGATTACTTCCGTCGTTTCGTGCGCAACCCTCGTGTAGCAAATGAAATGTTGACTCCATACAAGGCATTCTTCGAAAAGGCAATTCCAGAAGCTGACAAGGCTGCTTTCAAGGAAGACTGGAGCAAGTTGTCTGCTTGGGTTTCTGAAAACATCAAGGTAGATGCTAATTGCAACTTGGGTGGTTCTCCGATTTCTCCGGCAGGTGTATGGAATGCTCGCGTAGCCGATGCTCATAGCCGTAACATCTTCTTCGTGTCAATGGCACGTAGTTTGGGTATCCCTTCACGTATTGACGAAGTGACTGGTAAGGTACAGCTTATTAGCAATGATGGTGTAACTGATGTAGATTTCGGTGCGTCTGAACCTGTTGAGACTAAGACAGGTAAGTTTATGGCTACTTATAAGCCTATCAAGTCGTTGTCAGATCCTAAGTACTATTCACACTTCTCTATCTCTAAGCTTACAGATGCTGGTACCCTTCAGCTCTTGAACTACGACGAAGGCGATGTAGATATGGGTGCAGGTGCAACATGGAGCAACCTCTTGAAGAACGGTACAGCTTTGGATGAAGGTAACTACATGATGGTGACTGGTACTCGTTTGGCTAATGGTGGTGTATTGGCAAATCTCGAATTCTTCCCAATCGAAGCCGGCAAGACTACTAAGGTAGAGATGGTGATGCGTGAAGCTCAAGACGAAGTACAGGTAATCGGTAACTTCAATTCTGAATCATTATATAAGGTATTGGGTACAGATGAAATGAAGTCTATCTTGAACACTACAGGCCGTGGCTATTTCGTAGTAGCGGTATTGGGTGTAAACCAAGAACCTACTAACCATGCATTGCGCGACATTGCAGAATTGGCTAAGGACTTCGAAGAATGGGGCAGAAGCATGGTATTGCTCTTCCCAAGCGAAGAAGATTATGCTAAGTTCCGTCCGCAGGATTTCCCAGGCTTGCCTAAGACTATCACATTCGGCATTGACAAGGATGGTACTATCCAGAATCAGATTGCCAAGAACATGAAGTTGTCTAACAAGACAATCCTTCCGATGTTTATCATTGGCGATACGTTCAACCGTGTGGTATTCGTTTCACAAGGTTACACCATCGGTTTGGGTGAACAGATGATGAAGATAATCCATAAGCTCTAATCGTTTAGACTTGAAAATAATAATGACCGCTGTCTTTCTTCGAAGGGCAGCGGTCATTTCTTTTATAGGTATAGGTTCACTTGATTGAGATTGGTAAAATAGGCATAAAAGGGGGCAAATAAAAACGCCTTGGCGTTTCGATCAAAACGCTTAGGCGTTTGAAGCAAAATGCTTAGGCGTTTTAAAAAAAAGATGGCGACCTTTTATTTGAAGGTCGCCATTGTAATGCTTATTAATCCAAATCGTCGTCATCGTCATCGAACTCGTTCTTCTTCTTTCTCTTGGCACGAGCTTCTTTGTTCTTCTTTTCAAGGGCTTCTTCTTTCTCGTCTTTCTGAGCCAAGATAGAAACGGCTTCTTTCACGATTTCTACGTCTGTTACGTCTCTTTGGTATTCTTCTATCTTCACGGTTCCGCCCATCGATACCTTCGGGTTGCGGTAAATCATGTCGCTTTCCAAAGAACTTCTGCCGGAGAAATGGAATTCGGTAGCACCGGTTTCTTCGGCAAGCTGGAGGAGGTTCGATGGCTTCACACCACAACCTGGCATGATGATGATGCGACCGTCGGCCTTTTCAATCAATTCTTTCAGCAATGCGGCGCCTGCGGGTGCATTGGCTTCTTGACCTGAAGTGAGGATGCGGTGACAACCCAATTCGATGATGTCTTCCAATGCTTCCATCGGGTTGCGGCACATGTCGAATGCTCGGTGGAAAGTTACGCTCATGTCGCCCACGGCATTCATCAGCTTCTTCATGGCTGGCACGTCAACGTTGCCTTCGGCTGTCAAGCAACCGAATACCACACCATCGGCTCCCAACTGGCGGGCTACCTTGATGTCGTGAAGCATGATTTCTTGTTCAAGTTGTGTGTAAAGGAAGTCCCCTCCACGAGGGCGAATGATAACGTGCAACTTGGTTTGTTGCAGTAATTGACGAGCCATACGGATTTCACCGAACGATGGGGTTGTTCCACCTTCAGGGATGCCGGCGCACAATTCCACGCGATAGGCTCCACCTTCTTGTGCCTTTGCTGCACTCTCTACAGAGTTGGCACAAATCTCAATCTTAGATTTTCCACTCATATATTTATGACTTTGTTTTCAGTAGTATTAGCATTCAACATGCAAATATAAATAATCTGAGGTAAAATTAAAACAAATTAGCCAAATATTTCCTTTTATAGGATAAATAACATTTTTTGAGCGAAAATTAGTCCATATCTTTTACGGAATCCGATTAAAATATTATTTTTGCATAATTTGTAATGTGTAGTTTGCAAAATGGCAGATATTATCAAGCATCGTGGTATAGTAGAAAAGGTAGATGGTTCGCACATCGTGGTGCGGATTGTCCAGACTTCGGCATGCTCGTCGTGTAGTGCCAAGGGGCTCTGCAATGCTTCGGAAAGCAAGGAAAAACAGATTGATGTGTACGAGGCGAATCCTTCTTACCAGATAGGTGAGGAGGTAATGGTTTGTGGTACAACTTCGATGGGTATGCGGGCTGTGTTGTTGGCATTCGGAGTGCCACTCCTCATCTTGGTGATGGCATTGGGTGTGTCGATGAAACTAACGGGCGAAGATGCTCTGCTTTCATCGGGCATAGCCTTGGTGTCGGTTGTACCTTGTTATATTGGTATCTATTTCTGCAAGGATAAGCTGAACCGCACATTCTCCTTCACGATTGAAAAGAAACAATAATCATTAATAATAACTAATACTATGGATTTAATTCTGGTTGCAGTAGTTTCGTTGGGCGCCATCGGTTTGATTGCCGCGGTAATCTTGTATGTCGCATCGAAG
>JAFYWH010000048.1 GCA_017558175.1 Bacteroidaceae bacterium | reverse complement strand
GGTTTCTACGATGAGGCCGGTGAGTTTTCTTACTTGGTGGGTCTGCCGGGAAAGAGTGGTGTAGGAGGTGGTATTGTGGCCATCTATCCGTTGCAATACTCCGTTGCGGTGTGGAGTCCTCGCTTGAACAGCAAGGGCAATTCGGTAATGGGCATCAAGGCTTTGGAATTGTTTACTACCGAAACTCAAGAGTCTATTTTCTGATTTAATTTAAAGGCACGGATTACACGGATTAACACGGTTTTAGTGTATGTTTACATAAACTTTATCCGTGAAATCCGTGTAATCTGTGCCTAAAATAAAAGGATGCGCATCAGCGCATCCTTTTATTTTATATTACTTCTTTTCGATTTCCAACAATTCAACTTCGAAAATCAAAGTAGAGAACGGCTTGATTTGACCGCCAGTTTCGCGAGAACCGTAAGCCAATTCCTGTGGAATATAAAGTTCCCACTTAGAACCAACAGGCATCATAGTCAAAGCTTCTGTCCAACCAGCGATTACTTGGTCAGCACGGAAAGAAGCCGGAGCATTGCGCTTGTATGAGCTGTCGAATTCAGTACCGTCAATCAAAGTACCCTTGTAGTTAACCTTCACAGTAGAAGTCTTGCTTGGGATTTCACCCTTACCAGCCTTGATAACCTTGTACTGGAGACCGCTTTCTGTTGTTACTACACCTTCCTTAGTCTTGTTTTCTTCCAAGAACTTGATACCTGCAGCCTTGTTTTCACCATACTTAGCTTCCAAAGCCTTAGCTTTGATAGCTTCAGCATGAGTGTTTGTATATTCACGAGCTTCTTCTAGAGATACTGTAGAGTTGTTCTTGAGAGCTGCAAAGAAACCAGCTAAGAAATTGTCCTTGCTCAAAGACTGAGTAGAATCGTTGCCGAACAATTGCTTATTGATACCTTCGAACATGTCAGCGCTCAATTGCTGGCCGATTTGAATACCTGCTGTATATGCTCTTTCGTTCTTGTTTGCCTTGTTGATACCTTCTTCAATACCTTTCACGAAATCTGCCCATGTGGTAGAGTCAATACCCATGCGTTGTTCTGCGAATGGTCTCAAATCTGTGGTGTTGGTAACACCCATCATGTAAGACAAAGAGTCGATTTCGCTCTTCATGTTTGCCTTAGGAGCTTGTGCTGTACAAGAAGCCAAGCCTGCAGCAGCTGCGATTGCAGCGAACAATACAATCTTTTTCATTTTTTAGTCCTTATTATTATAATACTTCAATTAATTCTACTTCGAAAATCAAGGTGCTGTGAGGAGGAATCATTTCGCCTGCCTGCTGAGCGCCATAACCCAATTCAGATGGGATGAACAATCTCCACTTGGAACCTTCTGTCATCAATTGCAATGCTTCTACCCAACCTTGAATTACTTGGTTCACACCGAATACTGCCGGCTGGCCACGCTTGATAGAGCTGTCGAACAAAGTTCCATCAATCAATGTACCTTCGTAGTGGCACTTTACGCGGTCTGTTGCACTTGGCTTCTTGCCGTTACCTTCTGTGATAACTTCGTACTGCAAGCCGCTAGGCAATGTCACGATACCTTCCTTCTTAGCGTTTTCTTCCAAGAAAGCCTTGCCCTTTTCAATGTTTTCAGCGTTCATCTTTTCTTCCAACTCCATGAAATACTTGTTTACGATTTCACGAGCTTCATTATGGCTGATAGCTGTTTCTTTTCTATTGAGTACGTCTGCAATAGCTTGTGCAAAGTCTTCTACATTGATACCTTGAGCACCCATGCTCAACAAGTTTTGGCCAATACCGAGGCCAATGGCATAACTGAATTTATCCATAAGTTGTTATTTTATAAGTAGTTTTATTCTTAAAAACGTGCAAAGGTAGGTGTTTTCTTCGAATGAATCCGTTAATTCGTGTGGATTTTTTGTTATTTTTGTGTATTCATTCATAAAAAAGGAGGATGAAAGATGAAGAATTTAGTAATATTAACAGGTGCAGGCATGAGTGCCGAGAGTGGAATCAGTACTTTCCGCGATGCGGGTGGCTTGTGGGACAAGTATCCGGTGGAGCAGGTGGCCACTCCCGAAGGCTATGCAGCCAACCCTCGGTTGGTAACGGAATTTTATAACGAACGTCGCAAGCAGTTGCTCGATGTAAAGCCCAACCGAGGACACGAACTGGTGGCTGAACTGGAGAAGCATTTTCATGTAACGGTCATCACCCAGAATGTGGACAATCTGCACGAACGTGCCGGCAGCACGGAGGTTATCCACTTGCATGGTGAGCTCACCAAGGTCACTTCCAGTTGGCAACCCAACAACCCCAAGTACATCCGCGAACTGAAGCCGGAAGAGTTCGAAGTAAAGATAGGCGACAAGGCTGCCGACGGGTCTCAGCTTCGTCCGTTCATCGTATGGTTTGGCGAGGCGGTTCCCATGATAGAAACGGCCATCGACTATTGTGAGAAGGCAGACATCTTCCTCATCATCGGCACCTCGCTCAATGTCTATCCGGCAGCCGGTTTGTTGAACTATGTTCCCGCTCATGTACCGGTTTACCTCATTGACCCGAAACATGTTCCTATAGTATCGGGGCGCAAGGTGCATGCCATTCAGAAAGGCGCTTCGGCAGGCATGGAAGAGCTGATGCAGTTGCTGGTGGAATAAACATTTCTCGGGGA
This sequence comes from Bacteroidaceae bacterium, assembly GCA_017558175.1. Taxonomy (GTDB): domain Bacteria; phylum Bacteroidota; class Bacteroidia; order Bacteroidales; family Bacteroidaceae; genus Phocaeicola. The sequence continues at coordinate 5,872 of JAFYWH010000048.1, read as the reverse complement.
ATAGGTGTTATGTATGCATAACTATATTAAAAGAAATGTGTATGAAAAAGTATGTGTGTACCGTGTGCAATTGGGTGTACGACCCTGAAAAAGGTGATCCCGATGGGGGAATACTCCCAGGCACTCCCTTCGAAGATATTCCCTACGATTGGGTCTGTCCCCTTTGTGGTGTAGGAAAAGATGATTTTGAAGAGTTGGAAGAATGAAAAATAAAACGCCTTGACGTTTGAGTCAAAACGCTTAGGCGTTTTACTTCAAACGTCAAGGCGTTTTTTAAAAAGGCCGAATTGTTTCGGATGCTCCCTCTGGTCTGCTCTAAAATAAAAAAACTTGAAAACAAGTTTCACAGGTTTCACCGGAACGTAACTCGTTGATTCATAGATTCTCCGAGTGAATCTTCATGCTTTCACCGAGGTTTCACAAGTTTCACGCTCAAAATTAGGGTGAAACCTGTGAATCTTGGTGAATGCCCAAAGTTTCACGTAGATGCATTGATACACAGGATGTTAGATGGATGTGAAACTTGTGAAGGCTATTCTTTAACCTTTTATTTTTCCCAATGGAATCGGAATCCCACGGTCAGGTTGATGTTTAGTGGTTGCTCATTGTAATGCGTCTGTAGCCTGTTTCCGTTCTTGAAATAATAATGGATACCTGGCTCTACATAGAGGCTCAAATCATTGCCTAACATGTACTCCGCACCGATGGAAGCCAAGGCAGAGAATAACAGCTTCTTGTCGCTGACATTTTGTGTCGAAGTATCCTGTAATAGGTTTTTCTTCGAATGTCTGATGGTGGCCTTTCCGCTAACCAACTTTTCCGCTTGTCCGCCGAATGCGATATAACTTCTGAATTGTTTGCCTTCCCAAATGCGGTAACCCATTTGCAAAGGGATACCGAGGTAATGCAATTTCTGCTTAATGTCATATTTGTCTTCCAGTCTGGTTTCCTCCAAGTCCGAAGCCAAGTAGCTGTAAGTTAAGCCACTTTGCAGATTCCATCGCTCGTTTAGAACATATCGGAGGGAAAGGCCGAACTTCATGGGCAAATGGTGGGTGGCTCTTCCGCTGAAGTTGTAAATATTGTATACAGAATGTAATCCTCTGCTCAATGCAACAGAGGTAGTGTCTGCACCATTATTAGAATCGGGGTTCTCCGGGTCACCACCATCGGGGTTCGGTGGGTTATTGGGGGTATTTTGCGGGGGGAGAGCTGTATTGTCGTAGTCTTTCTCAAAATTAAGATTGCTTTGTGCCACTACTCCCGAATATTGAATGCCGAGAGAGAATGCGGACTTCTTGCGTTTTGAAACGTTGTATGTCCACTTCGGTTTAGAAAAAGTGGGTGTGTATTTCTTCTTCGTTTCTTGGGTTTCTCTTTTTTGAGGTTGCTTTTCCTCCTTATCTTTCGCTTTTTCCTCTTGTTGGGCAGTGTGGTCTTCCTCTTTTTCTTCTTCTTTTACATCTGTTTTCTCAGAAGGAGAGACAACCTTCTTTTCTGCTTTGGCCATGAGGCTTTCAGAAGGGATTGCAATAGACGGCTCTTCCAGAGGTTTTTCCTCCGTAACACATACATCCGGATACTCACTCACAACCGGCAGGTTAGCTGGCTTTTTCCAAATGAGACTGAGGCCGAGCAGGATGAGAAGGACGGCTGCCACAGAAGCTACCCTGCGGAATACTTGTGGGTACAGGTGCTTGGGCTTGTCTGCAACGGGTGACGGAGAGAAGCCGCGACGGACCATTTCCAACTTGATGTCGTCCAACAGACCTTCGGGGGCTTTCTTTGGAAAGTCCTTCAGTTGGTCGCGAATGTCTTTGTTCCATTGCTTTTTCATCTGTCCTTCGTTTTATGTTTATACTCTCGAATCATTTCTACCAGTAGCTTCTTGGCTCGCAAGAGTTGGGAAGCCGAAGTTGTGGGTTGTATTTGGAGAATCTCGGCAATCTCCTTGTGGCTCTTCTCTTCGATAACGAAGAGGTTGAACACCGCCCGATATCCGGGCGGTAGTTTCCGAACGAAAGCCATTAAGATATTTGCATCGAGACCTTCTACATCCGGATTCTCGTCCGGTAAGTCACAGACTTGCAATTCATGAAGGGGGATGAGGAAGTTCTTTTCCTTACGTAATTGCATCAAAGCTTCGTTGATGGTAATCTTGGTTATCCAAGCTTTCAAGGAACCTTTACCGCGATACTCGAACTGATGGATTTGGGTAAAGATTTGAATGAAACTTTCCTGCAATACATCTTTTACCATGTCTTCATCGGAGATATAACGGGTGCATACACCGGTCAAATAGTCGGCGTATTCCATATAGAGCTTGTCCATGGCGCGGTTGTCGCCTTTCTTGAACAAGCTCACAATGTGCTTTTCCTTATCTTTCCAAAGAAGAAGCATCGTCTAAAGTTAGATTTTCACCACTTTCCCCATAAAGAGTACGGCACCGGTGGTGTTTTCGCAAATGGCGAAAGCAAACGGTCGGTCCATGCGGATGGTTGGAGTCGGTGGAGGGGTACTTTCAGGTCCGGCTGCACCAGCCATTCCTATTGTTGTTACTGCAGAGGCTTCCGTACCTGCTTCATCCACTTCGATGAATGTGTCTTGGGCAATGAAGCTGACAAATAGTTCATCGTTGATACCAGACAAAGAACCTGGAATGAATATCCGGTTGATACCCATCTCTTTCACACATTTCATGATTTCGTCCGGATAGTTGGCTTCAATCTTGAACTTTGGGAGTTGCACGTGTACTTTTCTGCCTCCCAAATGCATTTTACTCCAGTTGATAGTTGGAATAATATCGTCTAAGGTCTTGTTTTCTTTAGGCAATATGACTAACATGCTGAGAGTCTGATTGCCGTACGGAAGTTCTACCGCCATGTAAGGTTCGCTGGAGCTGTCTCGGAAGTTCAATGTTTCGGTCAGGTACATCATGTTTGCTTCACTAGTGCTTCCATCCAAGTTGTAGAAGGTTTCCTTCTTGGTGTCTTTTTTGTTGAAAGGAAGTGTCCATTTGCCTTTCAGGTAACAAGCATTGGCCAGTACTACTCGGGTCATATTATTAATCTGAAGGCTTAATTCCTTGATTGTTCCTTCTGTGGCCTTGCTTGCCCATTCGTTGATGGTTTTCTTTGCCTTGTCTGCTTGTTCGAAGTTGATATTTCTTACATCGGCATTGAAGAGGGCCTTGTTGTTCTGGATGAAATTCTGTCCCACTTGATAATCATTCTGAATCCAGATGGCATTGGCAAGCTTGAGCGTAAAGTCCTTGTCTTTTTTAGCCAAAGTTTGGGTGAGGTTATAATAGAAGCTGTTCAGCATGTCTAGCGAGTAATCGTTCATTCCCATGGCATCGGTGATTTCCTTCAAGGCAGCTTCGTCGCATCCGTTGCTCAACATGCCGAGAGCATATTGCAAGCTCATGGGTGAAATCATCATGTTTTGGTCGGTCACTTGTTGGTTCATCTGAAGCATCAGTTTGTTGGCAAAGACGTTCCCGTTCTTTGCTATTTCTTCTTGTGTGCGTGTGTCCAATTCTACCAATTCAAATGTAGGTTCAATTGGAGGAATGTTCAGAGGCTCATCGTTATTGCTGCATGAGCTACAAAGACCAGCGCAGAGAGCTGAGATTAGTAATAACTTTTTCATGCTTTGTAGTTTTAAGAGTTAATAAATCTTTATTTGTCTTTTCGTTTCAATTGTACGGTTTTGGAGTATTCATACTCACCATTATAGAAACCTTTGCCTTTCTTTATTCTCTTTTCATTGAAATCATTCTTGGTGAATTGCTTCTGTAGAAACTCACCGCCATTGGCTTCACCATCGATGTCTTGAATTTCCACGGTAAATTTGCTGACGCTGATGGCATGGACATTGTTGGATGTAAATTTACCATCTTTGTCCGTATATAGTGTGTCTGGTATTACTTGGGGAGGTAGTGATTCACGCGAAGTGTTATCATCGTAATAACTCCATCCATTGGGGTTCTTCACTATCACTTGAATGTCTTTCAATGGCTTTCCTTGTTCGTCGGTTACAGTGCCTATAACCTTATAGTCTACCGAAGGAGTGCCATACAAGTCGGGTGCATCGTTTATATTCGTGCATCCGGCAAATCCCAATAAAGCTAAAGCTCCCGACAATAGGCTTTCTACATTCCACCTTTTCTTCTTATTCATAGCTATCAGTTTTTAATCGTTTCAAATGACAGAAATATAATTCTCCTTTCTCGTTGCGAAGGTGCATTCCATTGCCCTTGCAATATCGGAAATACTTACAATTGGCGCATTCTCCCGTCCGCATCCATTCCCTATTTCGGTAAGGGTGAAACTTGTTTTCCCACACTTCCATGAAGTCGTCCTTGTAAATGTTTCCTTGGTGATAGTCGGAACGGATACTGGAGCAGGACGAGATAGAGCCGTCTATCAAAACGGAACCTACCGTAATGCCTGCTTGGCAAGCAAAGAACCGGTTTCGTACTTCGCCCTCGTAGTTGCCCAAGAAACCTTCGCATCCATAGTCCAAGCGGATGCGTCCTTCTTTTCGGGTGGCACGGATAAACTCCATTACCCGGCGGAAATCTTCGTTGGATAGCTGGAGTTCAGGGTCGGTAGCTGCACGTCCCATCGGTACAATGGTGGCAATTCTCCATCGTTTCAAGCCGATGTGGATAAGGAATTCCTTCAGTTCTTCCAGTCGGGGAAGGCTGTGCTTGTTTACGCATGTTACCACATCGAACACCAATCCTGGGGTATTGGCCATCAACTGAATGGCATTGACTGCCCGGTCGAAACTATGCGGATTGCCACGCATCCAGTTGTGGTCGTTGGCAAATCCGTCCAAGCTTACGGTTGCGGTATGAAGTCCCGAAGCCATCAGGGCGTCCAGTCGTTCTCGGGTAAGGAAGAGGCCATTGGTCACCATGCCCCACGGAAAACCTCGTTCGTAGATGGCCCGACCACATTCTTCCAAGTCTTGTCGCATCAGTGGTTCACCACCTGTAACCACTACAAAAACTTGGTGAGGGTCGGTCTTGGCAGCCACGCTATCCAATACCTTCAGAAAGTCTTCTTTGGGCATGTCTGGTATATTTGCAGTCTTTTTACAATCGCTACCGCAGTGGCGACAGTTCAGGTTGCACCGCAAGGTACATTCCCAGAAGAGTTGCTTAAGCGGATGTTCTTTCGCCCGATTGTTTTCTATTTGACGAGCAATCTCCAATGCCAGTTTCCGATGCAGGGTCAAAGGTTCTGTCTTCATACATGTTTATTTTACTCTATAAATGCAAAGAAAGGAAAAATATTGCTTCGGAAGAATAATTTTTTTTCGCATGGATAAAAAAATAAGTGGGTGCACCATTAGATGCACCCACTTATATATATAAGGTATATAGCGATTAGTTCTGTTGCTTCTTTTCCTTACGTTCTGGTCTTTCAGCTCTTTCTGGCTTTGGCAACAATACCTTGCGAGAAAGCTTGAACTTACCAGTCTTAGGATCGATGTCGAGCAACTTCACTTCAATTTCGTCGCCTTCCTTCAAACCTGCTTCTTCGATAGTTTCAAGACGCTTCCAGTCGATTTCAGAGATGTGGAGCAAACCGTCCTTGCCCGGCAAGAATTCAACGAATACACCGTAAGGCATTACTGAACGAACCTTACCCTTGTATACTTCGCCTACTTCAGGAACAGCAACGATACCCTTGATCAAACGGATAGCGTCGTCGATGCTCTGCTTGCAAGTACCTGAGATTTCGATGCGACCTGCATTATCAACTTCTTCGATAGTGATAGTAGCACCAGTTTCTTCCTGCATACCCTGGATAATCTTACCGCCCGGGCCAATTACAGCACCGATGAATTCCTTAGGAAT
>JAFYWH010000047.1 GCA_017558175.1 Bacteroidaceae bacterium | reverse complement strand
TTGTTCAAGTATGTACTCGATGACCAGTCGGTAGGTGCATTCTCGGGTTTGGTGTTGGTGCGTCCAGGCGCTCAGCGTACGGCTTCCCAGCAGACTAATCGCAACCTCTGTGCTACTCGCGAAGCCCGTATGTACACCCAACCTCAGTTGGAAATCTATGCAGATGACGTGAAGTGTTCGCATGGTGCAACCGTAGGTCAGTTGGATGACAAGGCTTTGTTCTATATGCAACAACGTGGTATCAGCTACAAGGAAGCCCGTTTGTTGTTGATGTTTGCTTTTGTGAACGAAGTAATCGACAACATCCGCATGGATGCGTTGAAAGACCGTTTGCATTTGTTGGTGGAAAAGCGTTTCCGTGGCGAGTTGAACAAGTGCCAGGGATGTGCTATTTGTAAATGATTACTCATTTTTTAGATACGGATAAAACGGATTGAGCGGATTAATAAATAGAAAGAATCCGCTTTATCAGCTTAATCCGCGTCTAAAAAATAAAGACATAGTTTATGTACGATATAAGTAAAATCAGAGAAGATTTCCCCATATTGAGCCGTGAAGTGTATGGCAAACCATTGGTCTATCTGGACAATGGAGCTACGACACAGAAGCCTCGTAGCGTTGTGGAAGCTATCACGAACGAATACTACTCCGTGAATGCCAACGTGCATCGTGGGGTACACTTCCTTTCGCAACAGGCTACGGAACTTCACGAAGCTTCGCGTGAGACGGTGCGTCGATTCATCAATGCCCGTAGCACCAACGAAATCATCTTTACTCGGGGTACTACTGAAAGCATTAACCTCTTGGCTTCTTCGTTTGCCGAAAGTCAGATGCAAGCGGGCGATGAAGTGATTGTCTCTACCATGGAACATCATAGTGACATCGTGCCTTGGCAATTGCAGGCTGCTAAGCGAGGCATTGTCATCAAGGTCATTCCGATGAACGATAAGGGTGAGTTGTTGCAGGATGCCTACAAGCAGCTCTTCTCAGAAAAGACCAAGTTGGTTTGTGTGATGCATGTCAGCAATGTGCTTGGTACGGTCAACCCAGTGAAGGAAATGATTGCCGAGGCTCATGCCCATGGAGTGCCTGTGTTGGTAGATGGTGCACAGAGCGTTCCTCATATGAAGGTGGATGTGCAAGACCTCGATGCCGATTTCTTCGCGTTCAGCGGTCACAAGGTCTATGGCCCTACCGGCGTAGGTGTGCTTTATGGCAAGGAAGAATGGCTCGACAAATTGCCTCCATATCAAGGTGGGGGTGAGATGATTCAGAGCGTATCTTTCGAGAAAACCACGTTCAATGAACTTCCGTTCAAGTTCGAGGCAGGTACACCAGACTACATCGGCACTACAGCTTTGGCTAAGGCGCTTGACTATGTTACTGCTATCGGTATGGATCAGATTGCGGCTCACGAGCATGAGTTAACTCAATATGCCATGCAGCGCTTGAAGCAAATCGAAGGCATGCGTATCTTCGGTGAAGCAGAGCATAAGAGTAGTGTGATTTCGTTCTTGGTGGGTAATATCCATCACCTCGATATGGGAACGTTGCTCGACCGTTTGGGTATTGCTGTTCGCACCGGTCACCATTGTGCCCAGCCATTGATGCAACGTCTTGGCATCGAAGGAACGGTTCGCGCTTCCTTCGGTCTTTACAATACGAAAGAAGAAATCGACATTTTGGCTGCCGGAATTGAGCGTGTGAGTCGGATGTTTTAATTCGCCTTTATGAATTACAAAAAACACCTTCGCGAATTTTAAAATTGCGAAGGCGAAAAATAAAAACGCCAGCACGTTTCTATGAAAATGTGCTGGCGTTTTGTATGTCTTAAATCGAACAAAAGAACGTAACCAGAAACGGGACACTAAAGTCCACCACAAAGCCATGGAAGATGGAAACGATGACATACTTCTGTCCGGCCGTTTGCGTGATAATGGGCAAGGTTGTGTCCATGGTGGTAGCACCGCCTGACGAGATAGGAGCAAGATTGCCAAACCAACGGACCATGAGCGGAGCGCATAGCAAGGTAATGATCTCGCGGGCGATGTTCGAAAGTAAGGCTACTGTACCCAGTTCCGCTCCCTTGTATTCAGTGATGAAGATACTCGATAACGAGTAATATCCGAAACCAGAACCTACTGCCATACATTCGGGAATGGTGCGATGGGGGAGTACAAGACTAATCAGTAGGGCAGCCGATAACGTTCCTAAGATTGTACAGATAGGAAGTAACATTAGTCGAGGATTGAGTGTGCGGAAATTGTGAATCGTTTGTGGATTATGTCCGATGCTAAGTCCAACACAGAACATCAGTCCACATAGGGCATAGAAACTAACATCGCCTGAAAACCATTCAGACGGAATCCAATTTAATAAACCGAACCATACTCCTAAAGCGAAGAAACTGACGATAATCAAACTTCCTTTCATGCTTCTTCTCCTTTCCTTTTGTTGACATGCTTCCATAGCCACCAAGCAGCCATACAACTTCCCCCTGTACATCCAATAGCTATGGTAAAAGCTTCGACACCGAGGGTAGGAAGACTACGGATGATTTCTTCATGATATCCTACTTCCAGACCTAATAAAAAAAGCAAAAGCCATATCAAGACTGTAATGGTCTTATTTATCCAAGGCAGGGATTGACGGCGCAGCAAATAACCTATACCGATTCCTGCAAACATGATTCCGATAACTATAAACATAAATCTTTATATTTTGAACGGCAAAGGTACATGTTTGTATTGAAACTTTGTAATGTCCGACATAAAAAACGTGTGGTAATAAGGATGTGTCTGCCTTATTACCACACGGAGATTATTGAAGGCTTCTCTTCGCCTGTTTCAGTGTTTAGCTTCTCTTGTATGAACGATAACCATAAATGGATATCACAATGAAGCAGATCAACGGAAGAACGAAAGAAACGTTCACTGCTGGCATTCCTGCACAAGTACCCATGTCGATGATGCTAGCTTGCAGTGGAGGTAATACTGACCCCCCGAGGATAGCCATGATCAGGCCGGCTGCGCCGAACTTCGCATCCTCGCCCATACCGGTAAGGGCAATACCATAAATGGTCGGGAACATAAGTGACATACAAGCCGATACGGCAACGAGGCAGTACAAGCCCCAAATGTCTTGTAAGAAGATGACTCCACAAGTGAATGTACAAGCAGCTACTGCCAAAATTCCTAATAACATACCTGCGTTAAGGAATCTGAGGATAAATGTACATATGAAACGACTGCAACAGAAGATGACCATGGCAATAATGTTGTATTGCTGTGACAATACCTCGGCTGAGCGTTCATCCATACCTTGTCCCATGAAAATACGTGTTCCATATTGGATAATAAAAGTCCAGCACATGATCTGTGCGCCAACATAGAAGAATTGGGCAATTACGCCTTCTCGATAGTGGGCGATGCCGAAAATACGCTTCAAGGTCGGAATGAAATTAATGTCTGTTGACTTGTCACCATTTTTAGGCATTTTAGTGAATAAAATGATTAGTAACATGGCAACAATGACTAAGCCGATAACCAAATATGGACCAATCAAGATACTTAAATCGGATTGTTTCAAAGCTTCGAATTCGTCGCCTGAAAGCAATGCACGTTCGTCAGTTTCCATAGGGTTCAATTAGGCTTGAATGAAGTTCATTGCTACATACATACCGAGCAATGATCCTATCGGGTTGAATGACTGTGCCAAATTCAAACGGCGGGTAGCGGTTGCTTCGTCACCCATGGAAAG
>JAFYWH010000046.1 GCA_017558175.1 Bacteroidaceae bacterium | reverse complement strand
GCGGGAGGAACGGTCCGTCCCATTCCGTAGAATACTCCTTGTATGGTTATCTCCAACATCATGAACAGCTGCGAGTAACCGTCTATACGAAGGAACAATCCGCCGGCTTCGTAGGCTTCCTTTTCGGGCACAAAGATAGCAAAAATATCGTTTCCGCAAAAAACAAATAGACAAGTACACACCATTCCGAAGACAAACGTTAAGATAAACATGCTTTTTAACGCTTTCATGACACGATGTATTTGTCTGGCTGCATAGTTCTGTGCTACGAATGCACTCAACGCGGTGGAGAATCCTTGTGCGGAGTTCCAGGTGATGGCTTCAATCTGTCCGCCGGTAGTCATGGCCATGAGTCCCAAGTGTCCGCCTACGGTGGAGGCTGTCCGTCCCAAGAACATGTTCACGAAGGCGAAAAGGGCATTCAGCGTTGCTACAGGCAGTCCGATCTTGATGATTCGGCTGGTGTAGGCTTGTTTCAATCTTCCGAAGAAGCGGAAGTTATCCCACAATATCTGCTTGAGCTTCAGCTGATGTACAAAGAGAGAAAAAACGATGGCTTGTGCTATCCAGGTGGCCCATGCAGCTCCGTCAGTCTTCCAGTCGAGGACAAAGATGAACAGCGGGTCGAGAATCATGTTGATACCCAATCCGATGGCATTGATGGTAAACGGAATCTTGCTTCGTCCGGCAGCATTGAAGATGCCTGTAAAGGTGGCAGATAGAAACACGAATGGAAAGGCGGTAGCCACAATGCGCAGATAGCTCATGGCATCGCTGGCAATGTTCAGTTTCAGTTCGTAAATACCGATGATGGGCGAGGCAAAGGCAAACAGGATGAAAGCCCAGACAAGGGAAATCATCAGTGCCATTGTCAAGTTGTGGGTGGAGAAACTGCGGGCTGCGGTTTCGTCCTTCATGCCGATGGCTTGTCCCACGCTGACTTCGGCTCCTACCTTATTTAATAAGGCGAGGGCAGAGGTCATCCATGTCAGGATGCCCACGGAGCCTACGGCTGCAATGGCTTCACTCCCCAATCGTCCTACCCAAGCCATATCGGTTAGGCTATAGGCCATTTGAATGAAGGAGGTAGCCATGATGGGCATGGCCAGCAGGAGGAGTTGCCGGAGGATAGGACCTTCGGTAAGGTTTTTGATTCCTTTCATTTTCTTTTAAAAGGCACGGATTACACGGATTGACACGGTTTTTAGCATATCATAAACTAAATCCGTGAAATCCGTGTAATCCGTGCCTAATTATAAGTGATTATTAAATGATCAATAAGCAAACAAAGGATATGCCTTCATGGTTTCGTTCACGCGGGCACGAACTTGTGCAATTACTTCTTCGTTGTCCACGTTAGAGAGAACGGTTTCAATCATTTCGGCAATTTCAATCATCAAGTCTTCCTTCGCACCACGAGTAGTGATAGCTGGAGTACCGAGACGGATACCTGAAGTCTGGAATGCCGAACGGCTATCGAATGGAACCATGTTCTTGTTTACAGTAATGTCGGCAGATACCAATGCCTTTTCTGCTACCTTACCAGTCAAGTCTGGATACTTGCTGCGGAGGTCGACGAGCATGGAGTGGTTGTCTGTACCGCCTGATACGATAGTGAAGCCACGGTCAATCAAAGCTTGTGCCAATACGGCTGCATTCTTCTGTACCTGAGCTGCATATTCCTTGAATTCCGGTTGGAGGATTTCGCCGAAAGCAACAGCCTTAGCAGCAATTACGTGTTCCAACGGACCACCTTGGATACCTGGGAATACCGCTGAATCGAGCAATTGAGACATCATCTTGATTTCGCCCTTCGGAGTAGTCTTACCCCATGGGTTAGGGAAGTCCTTGCCCATCATGATTACACCACCACGAGGACCACGGAGAGTCTTGTGAGTAGTAGAAGTCACGATGTGTGCATACTTCACCGGATTGTCCAACATGCCGGCAGCAATCAAACCAGCCGGATGAGCCATATCTACCAAGAAGATAGCACCAACCTTATCGGCGATTTCGCGCATGCGCTTGTAGTCCCATTCGCGAGAGTAAGCAGAACCACCACCGATAATCATCTTTGGCTTTTCGCGGAGAGCTACTTCTTCCATCTGGTCGTAGTCTACACGGCCTGTTTCTGCATTGAGGTTATATTCGCATGGAGTATAGATGATACCCGATGTATTTACCAATGAACCATGAGAGAGGTGACCGCCATGAGCCAAGTTCAAGCCCATGAATTTGTCGCCCGGATTCAATACGGCCAAGAATACGGCAGCATTGGCTTGAGCACCCGAGTGCGGTTGAACGTTTGCCCATTCGGCACCGAAGATTTCCTTCAATCGTTCGATGGCGATACGTTCACTTTGGTCTACTACTTCGCAACCGCCATAGTAGCGCTTGCCCGGATAACCTTCGGCATATTTGTTGGTCAAGCAAGAGCCCATGGCTTGCATGACTTGGTCACTTACAAAGTTTTCAGAAGCAATCAATTCAATGCCTTTCAACTGGCGCTGGTGTTCCTTCTCAATAATGTCAAAAATCAAATCGTCTCTTTTCATAATATTGATTTTATAAAGGTGATTATTTCTTTTTCTTCTCTACCGTCCATCCGAACTTGCCTATCTTCTTTCCCAATCCGTAATATCCGCCATGCAGATATACCAACGGGTCGGCATCCGAAAGCTCGAACTTGCCGGTTTCCGGGTTCATGTATTTTTCATCAGCCTTCACGTTCAGCACATCGGCTATGAACATGTCGTGCGAACCGAGGGACACGATTTCCTTTACACGGCATTCGATGCAGAGAGGCGACTCCTCTACAATGGGAGCACTCACCATCTTTGCCTTGCCCGGAGTAAGCTTCATTTCCTCAAACTTGTTGTAGTCCTTGCCCGAGCGTACTCCACACCAGTCGGTGGCATAGGCCATGTCCTCGGTGGTGAGGTTGATGACGAACTCCATGTTTCGCTTGATGATGTCGTACGAATGGCGTTCAGGACGCACAGAGATGTAGCACATCGGCGGATTGGTACAGATGGTTCCTGTCCAAGCCACGGTGATGAGGTTGTATTCTTCTTCCGTACTTCCGCAACTCACCAATACGGCAGGGAGCGGATAAATCATGGTTCCCGGTTTCCAGTCCTGTTTCATAACAACTTGACGGCTTCCTTGTTAAGTTCCTTTTCGCAATAGTGGCACTTCAACGTACCGTTTTCCTTTGAAATGACATGGAAGATGGTAGTCATCGGCTCGTTGTTGGTAATGCACTTCGGGTTGTTGCATTTCACGATACCCTTCACTACATCCGGCATGATGACTTGCTTCTTTTCTACCACTTCGTAGTTATTGATGATGTTGAGCTTCACGTTAGGAGCCACAACAGAAAGGCGGCTGATTTCTTCGTCGGTGAAGAATCGGTCGGCTACCTTGATGAGGCCTTTCTTGCCTAACTTCTTGCTGGTTAAATTGTTACCGATGGTGATGTTTGATTCCGAGTTCTTCAACCCCAAGAGGCTGACTACGGTAAACAGCTTGTCGGTAGGTATATGGTCGATAACAGTGCCGTTCTTCAGCGCTACTACCTGCAATTCTTCTTTATTCATGATCTTCGGTTTTATTAATACTTCTTGCCATCTTCAATCACATCTTCCAACGTAATGCCCAATACATCGCAAAGGATAGCTTGGCGAGCATAAAGACCGTTCTGTGCCTGTTGGAAATAGTATGCCTTTGGATTCTCGTCCACATCGTAAGCAATTTCGTTTACACGTGGAAGCGGGTGGAGGATACGGAGATTCGGGCGTGTATTCTTCAGCATTTCATTCTTTAATATATATACGTCCTTCACGCGTTCGTATTCCATGAGGTCGGTGAAACGTTCGCGCTGAACGCGGGTCATATAAAGAATGTCGGCTTCGGCAATGACGTTTTCGTCGAATTCAGTATGTTCCACATACTTGATGCCATGTTGGCGGCAATAAAGCTTGTATTCTTCCGGCATCTTCAGTTCTTCAGGAGCAATGAAGTGGTAAGTAGGGTTGAAGTGACGCATAGCCATCAACAATGAATGTACGGTACGGCCGTATTTCAAGTCGCCCACCATGTAGATATTCAGGTTTTCCAATGTTCCCTGAGTCTTGTAGATGGAATAAAGGTCGAGCATGGTTTGTGACGGATGCTGGTTCGAGCCGTCGCCTGCATTGACAATCGGAGTGTCAATCACTTCGCTGGCATAGCGGGCTGCACCTTCCAAGTAATGTCTCATGACGATGATGTCGGCATAATTGCCCACCATGATGACGGTATCTTTCAAAGTTTCTCCCTTGGATGAGCTGGTAGCTTTCGGGTCAGTAAAGCCGATGACGCGTGCTCCTAGACGGTTGGCTGCAGTTTCGAAACTCAGTCGGGTGCGGGTAGAGGGTTCGAAGAAGAGGGTAGCTACTACCTTGCCGTCAAGTATCTTTCGGTTTGGTTTCTGTTCAAATTCTTTTGCCATCTCCAACAAATAGAGAATTTTCTCTTTGGAGTGTTCAGCAATCGTTACTAAACTACGGTTTTCCATATCTGAGTGTGTTATAAAGTTCACTTTTTCGGAGTGTAAAGGTATAAAAAAAATATAAAATAAAGAACGTTCGGCAGATATTTCGTTGAACTTTGTTATAAACCGCTTATATCTCAAAGAATTTCGTTATTTTTGCATCGTTTTATCGTATACGCAGAACATGAGAAAGACGTTGATATACTCGCTTTGGGCCATCTTGATCTTGGCCTTGGCTGGCGTTGCCTTGATTTTTACGGCAATTGCGAAGGGAAAAATAGGTTATGTGCCTCCGGTAGAAGAGTTGGAAAATCCGAAGTTGAAGTTTGCTACTCAAATTATTTCGGACGATGGAGTAACGTTGGGTACTTATTCGTTGGATAAGGATGCCAACCGAATTATTGTAGGTTATGAGGATTTGTCGCCTCACTTGGTGAATGCTTTGATTTCTACGGAAGACGAGCGCTTTGCCGAGCACTCGGGTATCGATGCCCGTGCCTTGTTGCGTGCCATCGTGAAGCGTGGTATTATGCAACAAGAGAATGCAGGTGGGGGTAGTACCATTACCCAACAATTGGCCAAGCAGTTCTATTCCGAACAGGCGGGAAGCTTTGGGGAGCGCTTGATGCAGAAGCCCATTGAATGGGTAATTGCTGTCAAACTCGAACGTTATTATACCAAGGAAGAAATTCTCACCATGTATCTTAACAAGTTTGACTTCCTGTATAATGCGATAGGTATCAAGATGGCTTCCAATACTTATTTCTCGAAAGAACCGAAGGACTTGAATGTTTTGGAAGCGGCTACATTGGTAGGAATGTGCAAGAACCCTTCGTATTATAATCCTCGTAAATTTAACGAACGTTCCCGTGGACGCCGTAATGTGGTGCTTGGTCAAATGGTAAAAGCCGGACACTTGACTGCTGTTGAAGCAGATTCGTTGATGAAGCAACCTCTTGAACTCAAATTCCGCAAGGTAGACCATAAGGAAGGTTTGGCTACTTATTTCCGTGAATATCTGCGTGGTGTGTTGAGAGCGAAGAAACCAGTCAAGAGTGAATATCGTGGATGGCAGATGCAGAAGTACTACGAAGATTCGTTGGCTTGGGAAACCGATCCACTTTATGGCTGGTGCGCCAAGAATACGAAGAAGGATGGTACTAACTACAACCTCTATACCGATGGTTTGAAGATTTACACCACTATCGACTCTCGTATGCAACGCTATGCGGAAGAGGCTGTACAAGAGCATATTGCAGCGCCAAAGACAGGTTTGCAAGACCGTTTTTTCAAGGCTAAGGCTAAGAAAAAAACTGCTCCTTTCACCAGCCAATTGTCTGAAGAAGAGGTAAATGCCATCATGGACAAGGCCATGCGTTTGACCGACCGTTATCGTAGCATGAAGAAGGAAGGTGCAAGCGAAGAAGAAATCCGCAAGGCTTTCAATACTCCGCAGGAAATGACCGTATTTACTTATCGTGGTGAGAAGGATACCATCATGACTCCGATGGACTCTTTGCGTTACTACAAGCACTTCTTGCGTACCGGTTTCATGTCGATGGACCCGATTACCGGTTATGTCAAGGCATACGTAGGTGGTACTAACTACAACTACTTCCAGTACGATATGGCCAATGTAGGTCGTCGTCAGGTAGGTTCTACCATCAAGCCTTATGTTTATACATTGGCAATGGAAAACGGATTCTCGCCATGCGATATGACCCGTCACGTAGAACAGACCCTCATCGATGAGAATGGCAAACCTTGGAGCCCTCGTAATGCCAACAACAAACGTTATGGCGAAATGGTAACCGTGAAGTGGGGCTTGGCTAACTCGGACAACTGGATTACCGCTTACCTCATGAGCAAGCTCAGTCCGTATCAGTTGGTACGTTTGATTCATTCGTTTGGTGTGAAGAACCAGCAAATCGACCCGGTGGTGTCGCTCTGTCTTGGCCCTTGCGAAATCTCGGTAGGCGAGATGGTAAGTGCTTATACCGCATTTGCTAATCGTGGTATCCGTACAGCTCCGCTTTTCGTGAGTCGTATTGAAGACAATGAAGGCAATGTGGTGGCTGAGTTCACTCCACACATGGAAGAAGTAATCAGCGAAGAAAGTGTATACAAGATGTTGGTGATGCTTCGTGCCGTAATCAACGAAGGTACAGGTGGCCGTGTACGTCGTGTGTACAACATCAAGGCCGATATGGGTGGAAAGACCGGTACAACCAACAATAACTCCGATGGTTGGTTCATGGGCTTTACTCCGACACTCGTTTCGGGTGTATGGGTAGGTGGTGAAGAACGTGACATCCACTTCGACAACATGCGCGATGGCCAGGGTGCCGAAATGGCTCTCCCAATTTGGGGTCTTTATATGAATAAGGTATATGCCGACAAGTCGTTGGGTTATTTGCAGACCGATACGTTTGCCATCCCTCACGGCTTCGACCCTTGCAAGGATATCTTGGCGGACGATGATGCTCCAGCTGTAGAAGAAAAGACCGGATTGGACAACATGTTCCAATAATCCGGAAAGCAATAAAAAGAAACGTGCCGAGGTTTACATTCAAACCCCGGCACGTTTTTTATAGAATGCCTAATTGTTTATCTGCTTACTTGCAAGAACAACGAGGCTTCAATTGCTTGAAGAAGTCGTTACCCTTGTCGTCTACCAAGATAAATGCAGGGAAGTTTTCTACGCGGATCTTCCAAACTGCTTCCATACCCAATTCAGGATATTCTACACATTCGATGCTCTTGATGTTTTCTTGAGCAAGGAGAGCAGCAGGACCACCGATAGAACCGAGGTAGAAACCACCATGCTTCTGGCAAGCGTCTGTTACCTGTTGTGAACGGTTACCCTTTGCAATCATAATCATAGAGCCGCCAGCTGCCTGGAATGGATCTACGTATGGGTCCATGCGTTGTGCGGTAGTTGGGCCCATTGAACCACATGGCATGCCAGCCGGAGTCTTAGCCGGACCTGCGTAGTATACCGGATGGTTCTTGAAGTAATCAGGCAAGCCTGCACCCGATGTAAGGCGTTCGTACAACTTAGCGTGAGCGATGTCGCGAGCTACGATGATAGTACCGTTCAAGCTTACACGAGTTGCTACCGGATACTTGGAAAGTTCCTTGCAAACATTAGCGATTGGTTGGTCGAGGTCGATTTGGATAGCATCGCCTTCGCCTGCTTGACGCAATGCTTCTGGGATGAGTTCGTATGGAGCGTTGTCCATCTTTTCAATCCAAAGACCTTCCTTGTTGATCTTAGCCTTGATGTTACGGTCGGCCGAGCAAGATACGCCCATACCTACCGGACAAGAACCACCGTGGCGTGGCAAGCGGATCACACGGATATCGTGGCAGATGTACTTACCGCCGAACTGTGCACCCAAACCGATGTTGTGAGCTTGTTCAGTCAAGATCTTTTCCAATTCTACATCGCGGAATGCACGACCTGTTTCATCACCAGTAGTTGGGAGGTCATCGTAGAAGTGAGTAGAAGCCAATTTCACTGTAAGCAAGTTGCGTTCTACGCTGGTACCACCTATTACGAATGCAATGTGATAAGGAGGACAAGCAGCTGTACCGAGAGACTTGATCTTTTCAAGGCAGAAAGGAATTAACTTTTCTGGGTTCAACAAAGCCTTAGTTTCCTGGTAGAGGTAAGTCTTGTTTGCAGAACCACCACCCTTAGCAATGAAGAGGAACTTGTATTCGTCGCCTTCGCAAGCTTCGATGTCGATTTGAGCAGGAAGGTTGCAACGAGTGTTCACTTCATCGTACATGGTAAGAGGAGCGTTCTGTGAGTAACGCAAGTTTTCTTCAGTATATACATTATATACACCGCGCGAGAGAGCTTCTTCATCGCAGAAGTCAGTCCATACGCGTTGACCCTTTTCACCATGGATGATGGCTGTACCTGTATCCTGGCAGATAGGGAGCTGGCCCTTGCTTGCAACTTCAGCGTTGCGGAGCATAGCGAGAGCTACATACTTGTCGTTGTCCGAAGATTCAGGGTCGTTCAAGATCTTAGCCACTTGTTCGTTGTGAGCACGACGCATGTGGAAAGATACATCGTAGAATGCCTGTTGGGTAAGGGTAGTGAGTGCTTCCGGAGAAACAACCAAGATTTCCTTACCGTTGAATTCTGTTACAGAAACTCCTTCTTTGGTGAGGAGATAGTACTCTGTTTCATCTTTGCCCTTCTGGAACATCGGGGCATACTTGAATTCGGGTGTTGTTGCCATAGAAATATGTTTTAAGTTCATTAAATCTGTTAGATTATCCAACAAAGTTAGGCATTTACTTTGGATTTTAGGGGGTGTTTTGCCCACTTTTTAAAATATATAATTGAATTTTATAAAAAAAGAGGGGATAGTCTTGTCCAATCTAAAAAAAGGCAGTACGTTTGTAGCGTGTTACAAAAATCTTTTTAATTCTATGGACAAAAAAACTATTGTAATTGGGGTTATTGGTGCCGATGCACATGCTGTAGGCAACAAAATTATCGACCTTACATTGACTAATTTCGGTTTCAACGTAGTAAACCTCGGTGTGATGGTATCACAGGAAGAATTCATCGATGCAGCTGTTGAAACTAACGCAGACGCTATCTTGGTATCTTCTTTGTATGGTCATGGTGAAATCGACTGTATGGGTCTTCGTCAAAAGTGCGATGAAGCAGGTTTGAAGGGTATGCCTCTCTTTGTAGGTGGTAACTTGGTAGTAGGTAAGCAGAATTTCGACGACGTTAAGCAACGCTTCCTTTCTATGGGCTTTGATTTCGTATATCCACCTAGCACACCTATTGAAGATACAATCGTCGATTTGAAGAAAACATTAGGTATAGATTGATTCAACGTTAGCAAACTATGAATATTTTGACGGTTGATGTAGGCAGTACTTATACCAAACTGGCTGCAATCGACGGGGAGCAAAGACGGATTTTAGGAACATCTCAAGCCTTTACAACGATAGAGACGGATGTGATGCAGGGTTTTCAGGAAGCGTTCGACCGTTTGACTGAAGACCGTGAGGACAATCCTTGCGCCGGTTTCAAGTACGATGAGCTGCTGGTGTGCAGTTCGGCTGCCGGTGGGTTGAAGATGGTTGCTTTGGGATTGGTTCCGGATCTGACAGCCAAAGCTGCACGTACTGCTGCATCCAATGCAGGAGCAAAGGTGGTAAAGACCTTCGCTTACGAAATCAGTGGTACGGAACAGCAGGAAATTTATGACATCAATCCAGACTTGGTACTCTTGTGTGGCGGTACCGATGGCGGTAATAAGGAGGTGATTATAGCCAATGCCAAGCGCTTGGTGGCAATCGACCGCCCTTTCACTACCATTGTAGCCGGTAATAAGAGTGCAACCGACGATATCCGTGCGATATTCGAGGAAGCGGGTAAGGATGTTGTCATTACAGAAAACGTGATGCCGCAATTCAATAAACTGAATATTGAACCGGCCCGTGACGCTATCCGACAGCTTTTTATTTCACGTATCATCGAGGCCAAGGGGCTGAACACGCTTCAGTCTATGACACCTTATAAGATTGTCCCGACTCCGTTGGCGGTGCTCCATGCTTGCGAATTGTTGAGCAAGGGTACCAAGACACAGCAAGGTCGTGGCGACTTGTTGGCTGTAGATATTGGTGGTGCCACTACCGATGTCTATTCCATGGCGTCTGGCGAGCCTACCGTAGACAATACCATGTTGAAGGGGCTTCCTGAACCTTGGATGAAGCGTACCGTGGAAGGCGATTTGGGTATGCGTTACAGCTTGGTGCATGTATACGAACAGATTCCGGGTGCCGATCAGCCGGAAAATACATATATGCAGCAAGTAAAGGCATGGGTAGAATTGTGTACTTCACGTCCGGACACATTGGCTGCTCCAGAGTCAGAAGAAGAAAAGATTGAAGAGTTTTTAGGCCGATCGGCTGTGTCTATGGCGGTAGAACGCCATTGTGGACGCATTGCTGATGTTTATACTCCGCTCGGTTTGATGCATACATTGGAAGGCAAGGATTTGATGAGCGTTCCATGTGTCGTAGGTATCGGTGGGGTTATCCGCAACAGCCGTCGTCCGGAAGAAATCCTCAAGGGCGCCTTGTACGATTTCATGCATCCGGAGTGCACTAAGCCTCGTCGACCTAAGTTCTATCTTGACCAGAAATACATTTTTGCGTCCATGGGACTTCTTCGAACCATCAATCCGGAGCTTGCATTCGAATTGTTGGATAAGGAAACCATCGAATTGGACTACCAAGCAACCGTTTAATAAGAAACTCAATTAAAAGAATAAAAAATAAATCATCATACTATGGATAGAGAATTAAAAAACCAGAGAATTCCTGATGACTTGTTCATGAAAGAACGTGCGGAAGTGCTTCAACAGTGGCCTACCGGTCAGGATATCGATTTTCAGGAAGCTGTAGATTATCAGTTGACTATCGAAAAGGAAAGACGTTTCGGCGAAAAGTTGGCTAAGGCCGACAAGGAAGGTATTACATTGGTTCAGCCACGTGCCGGTGTTGCTTTGTACCAGGAACAAATCGAATTGTTGCAGTACTTGGAAAACGAAGGTGGTGCTGACTTGTTGCCTACTACTATCGACAGTTACACTCGTTTGAACCGTTACAACGAATGTCAAGTTGGTATCGAAAAGAGCCAGTCTTCAGGTCGTTCTATGTTGAACGGTTTCCCGGCTGTAAACTATGGTGCTAAGGTTTGCCGTATGGTAACTTCAGCATTGAAAAACCCGGTTCAGGTTCGTCACGGTACTCCTGATGCTCGTTTGTTG
>JAFYWH010000045.1 GCA_017558175.1 Bacteroidaceae bacterium | reverse complement strand
GCAACTGAGAGTGCGGATAGTTAGCCAACAAACTGTCCCAATACGGAGTTGGGGTATTGAAAATCACGTCTTCCTTACCTTGAGTGCCGATTCCCCAGCCATCAAGAATCATTAAAAGGGCTTTTTTGCTCATAATTTTATACGTTAATTAGATGATTATTCTCTTTTATAGTCTACTATTGGGCAAAGATACGAATAAACGAGCGAGAAATATGAAGTTTACTTCAATATTTTTCACGGCGAGTGCAAGTATCTTGGAGATTTATCTCAAAGATGTACAATTTATAGCGGAACCTTCAAATGAGAGTGTCATTTTTTGAGCACTCCCATTTGATTATGGTTAGGTAAACTTATACATCATAACAAGGGCAATCCTTCTTTACGCCCGGCAAATCCCGATGACCTACCACTTTTGCTTCGGGATAATCCTCTTTCAAACGCTCCAATAGTTTCCGTAACGTATCTTTCTGCTCTGGCGTGCGGGTATCTTCCGGCCGGCCTCGAACATTCATTCCACCCTCGTAGCAGATGCCGATAGAGTGTGCATTATACCCTGTAGCATGTGCACCTTGCTGATAGAGTGGGCGACCGGCATGAACTACCCCATCGCAAGTGATGTAGTAGTGATAACCGATATCGGCAAAGCCACGGGCACGATGGTCACGACGACAGTCGTCCACGGTGTAACGCTGCGTGGCGCGAGTAGCACTACAATGTATCACAATCATGTCTATGCGACATTACAAAAGTGAACTGGCACAAGCCTATGCCCCCGACATCACCCTGAAAGCGACATTGAACTGCCTGGCCCTATGGATCAAGACCAACACCCAACTGACCGAAGCCCTCAAACAGACAAGCTACCGGTCTACCCAACAAATCTTTACCTCCCGCCAAGTGGCACTCATTTTCGAGTACTTGGGGGAGCCCTAAAAGGCCAATTTAAAAACGCCCTGACGTTTCGATCAAAACGTCAGGGCGTTTTACTTAAAACATAAGGGCGTTTTGGTTTAAGGGTATTTATCCCCCTTCACAAGGGGGATGATTGTTAATAACTCCACTTCCCATCACACCACACTGCCTGCCCATTCGGTCTTGGCGGAGCATCCGCCGGTATGGGTACACCGCAATAGCTGCGTTGCCCGGTAGTAGGGTCGCGGTCTTCGTGCTTGTACTTGCCCTTGTCGATGGGCTTTTGAAGTTCCGCTACCAGTTGGCGGAAAGGAGCACTTCCAGGTGTGTTGTAGAAACAGAAATAGCGCTTGGCGACTGGATATCCTTTTCATTGCCCACCGCCTGAACGTGTTGCTTGAAATGTTTCAGAACTTCCGGGAAACGGTTCACGAATACCAAGCCCAAACCGCTGCGCATGGCTTGAATCTCTATCCACGACTGTTCGTGGCGAAGTTCATCCACATAGCGTTCCCAAGCAAGGGTAACCGGAGGAGTAGGAACAACATCATCATCACCATCATCACCCGTTTTGGCATTGGTTGTTGATGGTGGTTGTGGTTGTTCTACTGGTTGTTCTTGTGGTTGTATCAAAGATATTGGTTCTGCACCCTCACTGACACTCAACGACTTACAAGGCGCTTCCGACACGATTGCGGCATCCTTACGACGCTTGTACGCCTCACATTGAGCACGCTTGCGATCGAATTCCTTCATTCTTTCGTCCAACTGAAGCGAATGAAACGTTGTACTTTCGACCACGAAAAGCCCATAATCGTTCAAAACTCGCATGGCTTTGTCCATACGGACTTTCGTTTGTCGGGCAAGGGTTTTGTCGGGCACCTGAACTTCCGCCCGACATGGAAGTATTCTTACGATTGGTCTATAAAAAAAATGTGCCAAGCACAATAGGAGCTTAGCACATTTTAAAGTCTTATTTAAAATCAGCAAACGACTTGGGAAGGTCCAGTTTCTGTCCTTCTTGCAATGCCTTGGTTATGGCAGCATTGGTATCTTCCAAATCTTTTACCACCTTGTCATAGAGTTCTTGGGAAATACCTTCTTTCTCCATGGCTTCTTTTGCCGAAATTTCCAATACATATTGTTGTTCTTTCAATACAACATATTCCGAAAGAACAAGACTGGCTTTCCGGTGTTCAAGCATTTCCGGTGTAAGGCGTTTCGCTTCATCCGGAGTCAACATCAGCTGTTCTATCTCCTGTTGGGTGGCATGTGGTCTTTCTGTGCAATACTTTAATTCGAACAACAATAAAACCAACGCCAATATCAGAATTATATTATGCCACTTCTTATTCTTCATATTATATCCTCCTTATTTTATTTGGAAGCAGGAAGAGTAGTAAAGGATGTCTGGGCAAACCTTATCTCATCGTCCGAGCAAATCCAGCGAATCTTTACTTGGTAAGTCTGCTCCGGAGAAAGATTGGAAAGGTAACACTGAGCGATTTCGTGCTTTACCTCACCCGTTTTGACAAATACTCCATCGAGATAAGCATCGTATCGGCCGGAACTTGGCTTACCTGTCCAACGAATCTCTGCACTATGATCCGACAAGTGAAGCACTTCCAGACTGAAATCGCCAAAGGTAGTTTCGGCAGTAGGCTTCTTGATCAGTTCCGGTTCAATGATTGCTTCTTCTTTCTGACAGGCGCTTCCCATCAAGGTAGCCAACAAAAGATATAACCAAATATTTTTTTTCATAGTCATCGGGGTTTAATTTTCAAGAATTGAGGTGCTGGTTGGTTATAGGTTCCCCATAACTGCAAAGGTCCAAACCAAATTTCACCCTGTCGCTGATGAATGGAAGGGATATACCCACCGCTCATATAAGGAGCATATTCATAAATTCCCTTCAATGTCCATTGGCGTGTAGCGGGGTCGTAAAGCTGGATATCGGTATACAAGCCACTATAGTCCTCATCAAGTCCACCTATCAAGCAAACTTTTCCTTCCCACATGCAAAGAGATGCAAAATAACGGTAATAAGGTCCCTGCCACAACGCTGCTTCCTGACTCCACAAACCGGTAGCGGCATCATAACTCCACAACATACGGTCGTAGAAGAAGGTGTAAGCCTTATGACCATCCACGCAAGTGGAATTGACGGAATAGATATTCAATGGCGTGAATGGCAAGTCGCCAAGCTGTTCCCACTGCTGAGTCTGTGTATCGTAACGCCAGAAATCGGAAACACCCACTTGATTGTCGTACATATCTTTTCTGTGCATACCGCCACCTACATAAATAAATCCATCCATGGCAAACATCAAGAATCCTGCGATTCCTTTTCCCGGATAATAGGAGAGTTGTTTCCATTCGTCCGTTTCCGGTATATAGCTCCACAAGCAAGCCTTGTAGCCGTGCTGCAGGATACTATAGCCTACGCCATCCATGGCAACACCTGTGAGCGGATATCCATCGTCGGCCGGAATCCACGAGTTCTTCTCCTTCCAGGTATTACTCGGAATATGGTAACTCCACACCTTGAATTCGGTATAATTTTCGGTATAGTTCCTGTCTTTGTATTGCACATAGGAAATTTCATCATCGAATACAAAAGACGTGCTTATTGTGTAGTAACTGAAGGCATTTCCGGCACTTACATCTACCATTTCACATTGCCAAGGAAGAACGCGCAAGAGTCCCTGCACATCCCATTTCTCGCCATCCAGGTAAATGGTTGCGCTATAGTCGCCCGGTGGCAAATCATCAGGCACTATTGCCAGCACACTTTCGTCCGGGTTATACACCTCCTTAGTATAATCGCACTCCAAAGGAATGGAACCATTGAGCATGACCTTAATCTCGTCCACATTGAACGGATAATCGTTGCACAAATTAATCAAAAAGTTCTCTCCATTCTGACGGATGGCATACACATTGCCTTCCAGAAACGGGATGTCATAAATTCCACAAGGGATAATGTAGGGTTGGCCGATATCGTACCGATGGGATCTTTGGGAGAAGAACAGGAATTGCTTGTCTGTTTCGAAGCGGTTCTTCTCCGTTTCGAGTACCGCCATTACCTGATAGTCGTTACCAGCTACAGGAGGACGAACGGATATAGTGAGTTCCTGCACCTCCTCTTGTGTAAGAGCAACCGGTTGGGTGGTAGTCTTTCCGGATGCATCGGAGATATCCATCAGTTGAATCCAGGCCTTATGTTGGCTGAAACCGGCCCCCAAATCCAACCTCACTTTCAATTCGCCTTGATTGGCAGCTACCACTTCCGCACTAACCAAGCTGATGGAAGGGTTTTTGTAAACAAATTCCTCCTCCTTCTTGCAGCCATAGCAACAAACAAGAAGAATCATCCATAACCAGTAAATCTTTTTCATAGTATTCTTAACTTTATATTGCAAATATATTAATTTTGATGATTTATAAAGTATAAGCTATAAATAATTAGGTTTTATTAATAACTAAAGCGGTAATCAGAAATCTTCACATTGCAACATTACAGCATATCTAACTGATATATAACACATTAAGAATCACGCAAAGGAAAGTAAAACGACAAGAGAATGATACAGAAATAAGTTTTGCCTCTCATTTTTGATACTGGTATGCTACTCAAGCTAATACCGAACTTTAGGACAAATCATAACTACTTGAATAACAGATAGAAATAGAAAAGAAAATGAGTACTTTTGCAAGTTCCAGTAGAACTTGCAATTTCCCAAGTAATATTCTGACATGTGTTTTAACGTATAGTATAAAGTGAAAATCTGGCTAAATAACAACATTAATGGCCAATTTTCATTGGAGCAAATGAAGTGCATATCAGTAGCAAAAATGAGATGTTTTGATACTCTGTTGTTACTTTATTCCCCCTACTATTTATTATGATTTTATCCAGGGGTTGAAGAATTCGAAAACTACAATATAAGTTCTTCAAACTTTAACTCGATGAATATGTATATACAAATTGCTTATCAGCATAATATGGATATTGCGTTTTAAATGATTCGTCGAAAATATAAGCGTGAGCAATGTTAATTTTCTTTAGAAAAAACTTTAATTTATAAAATACAATTCATATATTTGCCACATACTATGATAAGTTCTACTGGAACTTACTTTTTTTTAATAATAAATATTCAACTTATGTTAAAACATCTCAGACCCGTAGGTATGCTCTTGTTCCTCGCGTCCATGTATGGCGGAGTGGCAAATGCGGTACCTGTAGAAAATGTAGCTGGTATTGAAACCATTCAGCAGAATGGTACTGCTACCGGCGTCGTAAAGGATGCTCTAGGTGAAGCAGTCATCGGTGCATCTGTAGTAGTTAAAGGTACTACAAACGGTACAATTACCGACTTCGACGGTAATTTCTCTCTCTCAGGCTTGAAGAAGGGAGCTATCATTCAAATCTCGTTCGTGGGTTATCAGACTCAAGAAATCGTTTGGAATGGCCAAGCTTTGAACGTAGTTTTGAAGGATGACGCACAGGCTTTGGAAGAAGTAGTTGTAGTAGGTTACGGTACTCAGAAGAAGGTGAACTTGACTGGTGCGGTAGCTGCTATCGACGGTGATGTTCTCGAAGCTCGTCCGATTACTAACATCGGTCAAGGTCTTCAGGGGGTAGTTCCTAACTTGCAAGTTAGCGTATCTGGCGCTCCTGGTAAAGGTTCAAGCTTTATGGTACGTGGTGATGCTTCAATCAACGGTGGTTCTCCACTCGTGTTGGTAGACAACGTACAGATGGACCCGAACTTGGTGAACCCGGAAGACATCGCTTCTATCTCTGTATTGAAGGATGCTGCTTCAGCAGCTATCTATGGTGCTCGCGCTGCTTACGGTGTAATCTTGATTACAACTAAGACAGGTAAGAAAGAAAGCAAGCCACAGATTTCATTCAACGCCAGCGGTTATTGGTCAACTCCGGCCGTAACAGTAGACGGTGTTAACTCTATCGAATACTTGACTATGCGTGACGTGGCTTACCAGAACTCAGGTGGTTCGGGTTCTATGGCCAGCCCACAATTGTGGAAGTATGCACAGGCTTACTTGGACGGTACATACAAGTACACTGAATTCTACGACCAATCGGTTAACGATAGCCAATGGCAATATTGCGGTAGCACAGACTGGTTTAAGGAATTGTACAAGACTAACTTCTCTCAACAATACAACGTATCGATGAACGGTGGTAACGAAAACACTACTTACTATGCATCGGTAGGTTTCGCAGACCAGAAGGGTATCTTGGCTATGACAGACGATAGCTACAAGAAGTATAACATGAACATCAACTTGTCTTCACAAATCACAAAGTGGATGAAGGTTTCTGGTAAGATTATGCATACTTACTCAAAGGAAAATCACCCGACTGGTAGCGGTAACGCAGGTGTAGGTGGTTACGGTGGTATGTTGAAGTCTGACCTTAGCCCGTTGATGCCTATCACTCACTCTCACACAGGCCGTTTGATCCGTGAAGCTGGTGCTCCAGCTATCAACGACCCTGAATTGGGTATCGTAACAACTGGCGGTTTGAGATATGTAGAAGAAGGCAGAACTGACTATTATGCTGGTCAGGGTGGTTATACTAACCCATTCTCTGTATCTCGCCTCGGTGGTACTACCAACACTAAGAAGAACGACTTGTGGGTATCGGGCGCATTGCAGATCACTCCAATGGAAGGCTTGATCATCAACGCTGACTATACTTGGAACTTCTATAGCAAAGGTGATCAGGCAGTAGGTAAGAACTACTACGAATACCGTGCTGTGGCTGGTACAGAATTGTACTATCCTTGGACAAATCCAAGCTACGTTAAGTATACTAACGATGAAGACTACTACAACTCGTTGAACCTCTTTGCTGAATATACTAAGAAGATGTGGGACAAGCACAACTTCAAGTTGACAGTAGGTTACAACCAGGAATACAAGCACAGCAAGTACTTCGATGCTTACCGCAACAACTTGATCTCTACTTCAATTCCTGACTTGGACAAGGCAACAGGTGAAGACAAGAACGTGAACTCTTCTGAAGCTCACTGGGGTACATTGGGTTACTTCGCTCGTTTCAACTATAACTACGATGACCGTTACTTGTTCGAATTCAACGGACGTTACGACGGTTCTTCTAAGTTCCCTAAGGGCGACCGCTACGGTTTCTTCCCTTCATTCTCATTCGCATGGCGTGCTTCTCAAGAAAAGTTCTGGGAACCGGTGAAGGAATGGTGGAACGACTTGAAGGTACGTGCTTCTTACGGTTCATTGGGTAACCAGGCTGTATCGGGCAACTTCCCATACTTGGCAACTTATGGTACAGGTACATTGGGCTACTTGTTGGATGGCAACAAGCCATTGGTAGTTACTCCGTACACTACATTGGTAGCAAAATCTTTGACTTGGGAAACTGTTAACCAGATTAACTTCGGTATCGACCTCGGTTTCTTCAACAACCGCTTGACAGGTTCGTTCGATATCTACCGTCGTGATACTAATGACATGATGACTCCTGCTGACGAACTTCCAGCTGTATTGGGTGCTGGTATGGGTGCTGTCAACAATGGTTCTATGAAGACTGAAGGTTGGGAACTTTCTCTCGGCTGGCAAGACAGATTGGAAAACGGTTTCAACTATTGGGCTAAGTTCGCTTTGTCTGACTATATCTCTGAAATCACAGCTTACAACGGTAACGTAGCAGGTAAGATTTCTGGTTACTATGTAGGCCGTAAGATTGGTGAAATCTGGGGTCTTGTAGCAGACGGCTTGTTCCAGACTCAGGAAGAAGTTGACAACTACTTGTCACAAAAAGGTTTGCAAGCTACTAACTACGGTCCTGGTGACGTTAAGTACGTGGACGTAAGTGGTGACGGTAAGATTGCATGGGGTCAGGAAACTATCTACGATAAGGAAGGTACAGATAAGACTATCATCGGTAACTCTACTCCTCGCTACCAGTTCGGTATCACATTGGGCGCTGAATACAAGAACTTCGACCTCGAAATGTTCTTCCAAGGTGTAGGTAAGCGTGATGCCAACATCCGCGACAACCAGTTCTGGAGCTTGAACATGAACCAATGGCAGACTCCTACCAAGGCTCAGCTCGACTACTGGACACCGGAAAATACAGACGCTTATTACCCAGCTCCTAACTGGAACAAGTGGGTGAACCGTGAAGCTAGTACACGCTACTTGCAGGATGCATCGTACATGCGCTTGAAGAACATCACTTTGGGTTACAACGTACCTAAGAAGGTTTTGAACAAGTTGAACATGAACAAGTTGCGTCTCTATGTAACAGGTGAAAACTTGTTGACATTCACAAACTTGATCGATGGTTACGATCCTGAAACATTGGGTAACTTGACATACCCGATTACTAAGAAGGTAGCAGTAGGTATGAACTTGACATTCTAATAACATTTAAAAGACATTTAATATGAAACTGAAATATTTAGCATTGGCTGGCTTGTTGGGTTTCACTGCTTGTGACGATGTAATCGACTTGAAACCGCTTGACAGCTTTACCGATGAATCCTACTGGACATCAGTAGACGACCTCCGAGGCTATGCAAACCGCTTCTATACTAACTTGAGCGGTCCGAGCAGCTCGGGTGACCAACAGAGTGACAACCGTGTACCAGCCAGCTACGATGCTTGGTTGTACAACGAATATGTAGTAGACCAGGCAAGCGACTGGAGCTGGACAAACATCCGTAACTTGAACTTCTTCATGGCACGCTACCAACGTGTAGTAGGTTCTGAAGCCGACATCAACGGTCAGGTTGCAGTTATCCGCTTCTTCCGTGCATTGGACTACTTCGGAAAGATCAAGTCATACGGCGATGTACCTTGGTATGACAAGGACTTGACTGACGTTGATACTGAAGAATTGTTCAAGGCTCGTGATAGCCGCGACTATATTTTGGCTAAGATTATCGAAGACTTGGAATTCGCTATCCAATGGTTGCCAGAAAAGAACGCTGCTGTAGAATGTGCATTGCACAAGGATGCTGCACGCACTCAGTTGAGCCGTGTTTGCTTGTACTACGGTACATTCAAGAAGTATCACAACGTAGGTGGTAACCCTACTAGCCAGGAATTGTTGCAGAAGGCTGCCAGCAGCGCTTTGGCTGTAATGAACACAGGCCGTTACGACATCGTACAAGGTGACGACAAGGGTTGTGGCCAACAAGCATTCGAAGGTTATCCTTTGTACTACCAAAACCAGTTCGTACAGGAAGACTTGAGCGGCAACAAGGAAGCTATCATGTACCGCAAGTATGTTGATGGAACTTTGATGCACGGTACTGGCCGTAACCAGGGCGTAGGTTACTCTAAGGACTTCGCTGAATCATTCCTTTGCAAGGATGGTAAGCCTATCGGCGTGAGCGAATTGTACCAAGGTGACGAAACTCTTGACCAAGAAATGATCAACCGTGACCCACGTATGTACAACATGATTGACAACGTACACCGCCCATACACTGTACAGGCTGACGGTACAATCGAAATCAATGAAAGTATGTACGACCCAACTGCTTCTGCTCCAGACGTATCAGCAGCAGGTAGTGTTACAGGTTATGCCAACGTGAAGTTTGCATCGGCTGACCCAACTCAGTGGGTAGCTAACGCAACTACTTACGACTGGTTCATCTACCGCTATGCAGAAGTTTTGTTGAACTATGCTGAAGCTATGTATGAATTGAACCAAATGAGCCAAGATGTTCTTGACAAGACTATCAACAAGTTGCGTGACCGTGTAGAAATGCCACACTTGACAATGAACGTAGGTTTCACAGACCCTAACTGGCCTGACTATGGCTACTCTGTAGACCCATTGTTGCAGGAAATCCGTCGTGAACGTCGTATTGAATTGGCAGCTGAAGGTTTCCGTTACGACGACATCATCCGTTGGAAGGGTGTTAAGTTGTATGAAAATCCTAAGACTGTTCTCGGTATGCGTGTAACTGACAAGGTTAAGAGCTTGTATACTGAAGGTACATTCGGTGGCGATAAGGGTCGTACCTTGGTTGAATACCAAGGCAAGACTTACATCCGTCCATACAAGAAGGATTTGAACGATGCAGGTCGTAAGTGGGCTAGCGACGACAAGCGTTTCTTGAACCCGATTTCTAAGAACGTTATGTTGCTCAACCCAGCCATCACACAGAATCCGGGATGGTAATTACACATAGTGATTAAAATAATTAACTGACTGATTTAGATTTTTAACTGTTGAGTAAAATTTAACTCATGTTTGTATGTCCCGGTTTGTGAAAATCGGGACATTTTTTTATATTTGCAAAAATTCAATAAATTCCTATATGAAAAAAACATTTTACTCGCTGGCACTGGCGATGCTCATGGCAAGCTGTGCCTCTCAACCAAAGCAAGAGCTTTACGAAAAGTATGTAGCTTTCCCTGCTGATGCAACAGTAGAACAGAAGATTGACATGGTGTCTCGCCTGGTACCAACTGCCCAACAATTGGAATGGCAACAGATGGAGTTCACCGCTTTCCTTCACTTCGGTATGAACACCTTTACCGGCAACGAATGGGGTCATGGTACAGACAGCCCTGAACTCTTCAATCCGTCGGAACTCGATTGTGAACAATGGGTAAAGGCATTGAAAGACGGTGGTTTCAAGATGGCGCTCCTTACAGCCAAGCACCACGACGGTTTCTGTTTGTGGCCAACTGCTACCACAGAATACTCTGTAAAGAATTCTCCTTGGAAGGATGGTAAGGGTGACGTGGTTCGTGAACTCCGTGACGCTTGTGAAAAATACGGCATGAAGTTTGGTGTATACCTTTCTCCATGGGATAGAAACGCTGTGTCGTACGGTGACTCTCCAGCATACAACAAGTTCTTCATCGAACAGCTCACCGAATTGCTCAGCAACTATGGCGAAGTGCACGAAGTGTGGTTCGACGGTGCTTGCGGCGAAGGCCCTAACGGCAAGAAGCAGGAATACGACTGGACAGCTATCCTCGCCAAGATTCGTGAACTCCAACCGAAGGCAGTTACTGCCATCATGGGCGATGACGTTCGTTGGGTAGGTAACGAAGGTGGTATGGGTCGTGATACTGAATGGAGTGCAACCATGATGGCTCCGGGATCATACACTCATAAGAACGAAGCAATGGCAGCTTTGGGCATCGACAACATGTCGAAGGACTTGGGTAGCCGTGAATTGCTCGCCAAGTCTCAGGAAGCTTACTGGTATCCATCGGAAGTGGACGTATCTATCCGTCCGGGATGGTTCTATCATGCAGACCAGGACGAACGTGTACGCTCATTGGCTAACTTGGTGAACATCTACTACCGCTCGGTAGGTTGCAACTCGGTATTGCTCCTCAACATTCCTCCAGACAGACGCGGTTTGATTCACGAAGTCGATGTACAACGCATCAAGGAACTTTCGGAATACATCGGCAAGACATTTGCTACCAACTACGTGGAAAACGGCAACAAGATGTGGCAAGCTGAAGCAGGCCAGTCGAAGGAATACAACGTGAAGGCAGGTGCTATGGTGAATACTTTCCTCATTCAGGAAGACATTGCACAAGGTCAGCGTGTAGAAGACTTCTTGGTAGAAGTATACAGCAACGGTGCATGGCAGTATGCTGCTGAAGGTACAACTGTAGGTTACAAGCGCTTGCTCCGCTTCTCTGACTGCCAACCTGAAAAGATCCGTGTAACCCTCCGTGGTGCTCGTGCTACAGCCAACATCTCTAACGTAGGCTTGTACTATGCAGAACCATTGCAGGACAAGGATGCAAGAGTAAGAATGAGCCACGTGAAGACCGAAGGCTGGAAGGCTGTAGGTGCTGACGCAGCAGCTGCATTCGACGGCAAGGCAGAAACAGCATGGCAAGCCGACGGCTTGACTGCCTTGGTGGTTGATATGGGTAAGGAAGAAAACATCGCAGGCTTCTGCTACGCTCCGGTAGCTGCAGAAGACTTGACCGGTACTATCTATAAGTACAACTTCTACGTAAGTACAGACGGACAGAACTGGACCAAATGCGACACTAACGGTGAGTTCAGCAACATCATGCACAACCCGGTTCCTTACTTCGTACGTTTCGGTAAGACTTACAACGCACGTTACTTCAAGTTAGAACCGACCAGCGAAATCAACGCTGCTCAGAAGACTACTATCGGCGATGTAGGCGTATTGTTGAAGTAAGAAAAACAATCCTTAATAGGCACAACGTGGATGTATCCTCCGGGTACATCCACGTTTTTCTTGTATATTATGCTGAACAACACCCATGCAGTATTTGCCCGTCAGAATTAATTTGTGTTTCTTTGTATAGATTATACATATTATAAACCTTTTAAAAAATTACATACTATGAGCAAGTATCCTAAGATTGGGATTCGTCCCACTATCGACGGACGCCAGGGTGGTGTTCGTGAAAGTCTTGAAGAAAAGACCATGAACTTGGCAAAGGCTGTTGCCGAATTGATTTCTGCTAACGTAAAGCATGCTGACGGTACTCCTGTAGAATGCGTTATCGCTGACGGTACAATCGGTCGTGTAGCTGAAACAGCTGCTTGTCAAGCTAAATTCGAGCGCGAAGGTGTAGGCGCTACTATCTCTGTTACTTCTTGCTGGTGCTACGGTTCAGAAACAATGGACATGCACCCACATTGGCCGAAGGCTGTTTGGGGCTTCAACGGTACTGAACGTCCGGGCGCTGTATATTTGGCAGCTGTATTAGCAGGTCACGCTCAGAAGGGTCTTCCTGCATTCGGTATCTATGGCCACGATGTACAAGATATTACAGATAACTCTATCCCTGCTGACGTAGCTGAAAAGATTCTCCGTTGGGCACGTGCTGCTCTCGCTGT
>JAFYWH010000044.1 GCA_017558175.1 Bacteroidaceae bacterium | reverse complement strand
TTTCGACTTTCCTACCCGCTTTCCGGAGGACTTTTTCTTGTTCTGTTGCTTGGCCTTGAAGGCAAATGGATTTTTACTAGGCATAATATCTTTCTTTTCTGCAAAAATAAAGTAAATTCCTAAGATTTTCGTATTTTTGTAGCATCAATTGAAATTACGTAATTATCATACCCCTATGAAGGAAGAATTCGAGTTGGTTGCCAAAACCTTCCACGGATTGGAAGAAGTACTGGCAAAAGAACTTACTGAGCTGGGAGCCAGTAACATTGAGATCGGTAACCGTATGGTAGCCTTTACTGGCGACAAGGCTTTAATGTACAAGGCAAACTTCTGCCTGCGCACCGCTATCCGTATCCTCAAACCCATCAAGCATTTTCAGGCTAACACAGCCGACGAAGTGTACGACAATGTAAAGGCCATCGACTGGGAAAAGTACTTGGACAACACCAAGAGCTTTGCCATCGATGCTGTGGTATTCTCCAATGAATTCCGCCACTCCAAGTTTGTGGCATACAAGGTGAAGGATGCCATCGTGGACTATTTCCGCGACAAGACCGGCGAACGTCCATCTGTACGCATCAACAATCCGGATGTATTGTTGAACATCCACATTGCCGAAGACCGTTGTACTTTGTCGCTCGACAGTTCGGGTGAATCGCTCCACCGCCGTGGCTATCGTCAGGAAGCGGTAGAAGCTCCATTGAACGAAGTATTGGCTGCCGGCATGATTCTCATGACTGGCTGGAAGGGCGAATGCGACCTTATCGACCCGATGTGTGGTTCAGGTACTATTCCTATCGAAGCAGCACTCATTGCCCGCAACATTGCTCCGGGTGTATTCCGCAAGGAATTTGCATTCGAAAAGTGGGTGGACTTCGACCAGGACTTGTTCGACTCTATCTACAACGATGAATCGCAAGAACGTGAATTCGACCATAAGATTTATGGCTACGACAACAATCCGAAGGCAAACGAAATCGCTACTCACAACGTGAAGGCAGCCGGATTGAGCAAGGACATCGTATTGAAGCTCCAACCGTTCCAGCAATTCGAACAACCGAAGGAAAAGAGCATCATCGTAACCAATCCTCCTTATGGCGAACGTATCTCTACCAACGACCTCCTGGGTCTCTACGCCATGATTGGTGAACGTTTGAAGCATGCCTTTGCCGGAAACGATGCATGGATCTTGAGCTACCGCGACGAATGTTTCGACCAAATCGGTTTGAAGCCTTCGGCTAAGATTGAATTGTACAACGGTGCATTGGAATGTCAGTTCCGCAAGTATCAGTTGTTCGATGGCAAGTACAAGGCTTTCCGCCAGGAAAACGATGGCAAGGAATTCAAGCAACGCCGTGACGATCCACGTCCTCGCCGTTCAAGTGGTGACCGCCCAGACTTTGGCAAGCGTCGCTCGGAAGGTGGCAGACGTTTCGATGGCGAACGTAAGTTTGACGGAGAACGCAAGTTTGACAGAGAGCGTAAGTTCGAAGGTCGCCGTTTCGGAGGCAAGCGCGAAGAAGGTGGCCGTGACGGAAAGCGCTTCGAAGGAAAGAAGTTCGAAGGCAAGCGTTTCGACAAGAAGCCTTTCGAAGGTAAGAAGGACTTCAAGGGTCCTCGTAAGTTTGAAAAAAGAAACAACGAATAAGAAACATTATCCCATCCCCCTTAGAAGGGGGCAGGGGGATGTAACATCTACAGGGGAAAAACATCCACAAGGCTAAGCTAATGGAACATCCCCCTGGCCCCCTTCACAAGGGGGATAAATAAAAACAACAACGTATGAAAAGAATACTTAATCTGCTAATAATCGTCTTTATGGCAACATCTGCGATGATGGCACAAGACAAGAAGAGTTTTACGCTGGAAGACTTGATTCCAGGCGGAAACAACTATTTCAACCTTCAGCCGAAGAATATTCAGGGTCTTCGCTGGTGGGGCGACCTCATGCTCAAGGGAGAAATAGACGAACTGAAAGCATTCAATCCGGCCAACGGCAAGGAAGAAACTTTGATTACACTCCAAGAAGTGAACGACCTCTTGGCTGCCAAGGAATTGGGCAAGTTGCACCATTTCTATAGCATCAGCATGCCGTACGAACAGAAGTGGATGCTCTTGAGCACTCGCAAGCACCGCATTTTGGTGGACTTGGACAACAAGGAAGTGATTTGGACTCAGGATATCCCTGCCAAGGCTGCTAACCAGGATTGGAACCAAACTACCCGTGCATTGGCTTACACCATCGACAACAATCTTTTCGTAAAGACCAACGATGGTAAGGAAATGCAAGTAACCAACGAACCGGAAGGCGTACTTTGTGGCCAAAGCGTTCATCGCAACGAATTCGGTATCAATGGTGGTATCTTCTGGAGCCCGAAGGGTAACTTGCTTGCTTTCTACCGCATGGACCAAAGCATGGTGACAGACTATCCGCAAGTAAACACTTCTACACGTATCGCTACATTGGAACCAGACAAGTACCCAATGGCAGGTATGACCAGCCACAAGGTAACTATCGGTGTGTTCAATCCGGCTACCAAAGAAACTGTATACTTGAAGGCTGGTGACCCAACCGACCGCTACTTTACAAACGTTAGCTGGAGCCCAGATGAAAAGAGTGTATACGTCATCGAATTGAACCGTGACCAAAACCACTCTCAATTGGTTCGCTACAATGCCGCTACCGGCGAAAAGGAAGAGATGTTGTACGAAGAACGTCATCCTAAGTATGTAGAGCCTCAGCATCCTATCCTCTTCCTCCCATGGGACAGCAAGAAGTTCATCTATCAGAGCCAACGCGATGGTTACAACCACTTGTATCTGTTCGATATGGACGAAGAAATGGGCCTCAGCCACAAGCAGCTCACTAAGGGTGAATGGATTGTGAAGGACATCGTAGGCTTCAACGAAAAGGCGAAGGAAATCATCATCATGAGTACAGAGATTTCTCCGTTGCAAAGCAATGCATACGCTGTGAATGTAAAGACTGGCAAGCGTCGTTTGATTGGTGCAAGCGAAGGTACACACCGCGTACAATTGTCGGCAAGCGGTAAATATGTCATCGACAACTATACAGC
Source organism: Bacteroidaceae bacterium (assembly GCA_017558175.1). Classification (GTDB taxonomy): domain Bacteria; phylum Bacteroidota; class Bacteroidia; order Bacteroidales; family Bacteroidaceae; genus Phocaeicola. The sequence goes on along the minus strand of JAFYWH010000044.1, from coordinate 1,673 downwards.
CCACAACGTGGCTCGTAGCATCAATGTGCTTTCTACAACCGGTAAGGGAAAGGAAATCAACTTGTTGAACGCAGAACATCCGATGGAAGCTTACAATATGCCGGAAATCACTCTCGGTACAATCAAGGCTGCTGACGGAAAGACTGACTTGTATTATCGCCTCGTGAAGCCTGTGAACTTCGATGCAAGCAAGAAGTATCCGGCTGTAATCTATGTATATGGTGGTCCTCACGCTCAAAACATCACCGATACTTATAATTATGGTGTTCGTGGTTGGGATATCTACATGGCTCAGTTGGGTTATGTAATGCTCACTGTAGACAATCGTGGTAGCTCGAACCGTGGTTTGGAATTCGAGAACTGTACACATCGTCAACTCGGTGTAGAAGAAATGAAAGACCAAATGAAGGGTGTGGAACTCTTGAAGTCACTCGGTTATGTAGATGCTAATCGCATCGGTGTACACGGATGGAGCTTCGGTGGTTTCATGACAACCAACTTGATGCTTACTTACAACGATACATTCAAGGTAGGTGTAGCCGGTGGTCCGGTAATCGACTGGAAGATGTACGAAGTGATGTATGGCGAACGCTACATGGATACTCCGCAGGACAATCCGGAAGGTTACAAGAACTCTGACTTGACTCAACGTGCCGGCGACTTGAAGGGACGCTTGCAAGTCATTATCGGTGCCAACGACCCTGTTTGTGTTCCCCAGCATAGCATCGCATTCCTCCGTGCTTGTATCAATGCAGGTACACATCCGGACTATTTCATCTATCCGGGCGATGGCCACAACATGGCCGGACGCGACCGCATCCACTTGCACGAACGCATCACCCGTTACTTTGAAGATTATTTGAAATAACAACAGATTTATGATTTCTGAATTATGATTTATAATTCGTATATGTATTCGCATCCGGATAAGCAAATCATACATCAGAAATCATAAATCATAAATCATAGAACAAACATGAAATTATTATTATTAGGTTCAGGCGGTCGTGAACACGCCTTAGCTTGGAAGATTGCTCAAAGCCCCAAAATAGAAAAATTATATATCGCTCCAGGTAATGCTGGCACTCGCAATGTAGGCGAAAACGTAGCCATCAAGGCCGACGATTTCGAAGCCATCAAGACATTCGTTTTGGAAAACGATATCAACATGGTAGTGGTAGGTCCAGAAGACCCATTGGTAAAAGGCGTATACAATTTCTTCAAAGAAGATGAAGCGTTGAAGAATATTCCAGTTATCGGTCCATCACGTACAGGTGCTGTATTGGAAGGTAGCAAGGAATTTGCCAAGGAATTCATGATGCGCCACAACATCCCGACTGCTGGCTATAAGAGTATTACTGCTGAAAATTTGGAAGAAGGTTTGGCTTTCCTCGAAACATTGGAAGCTCCATATGTACTGAAAGCCGATGGTCTTTGTGCCGGTAAAGGTGTATTGATTCTCCCAACTTTGGAAGAAGCCAAGAAAGAATTGAAGGAAATGCTCGGCGGTATGTTCGGCAATGCATCAGCAACAGTTGTCATTGAGGAATTCCTCAGCGGTATCGAATGTTCGGTATTCGTGTTGACTGACGGCAAGAACTACAAGATTCTTCCGGAAGCAAAGGACTACAAGCGCATTGGCGAAGGCGACAAGGGCTTGAACACTGGTGGTA
>JAFYWH010000043.1 GCA_017558175.1 Bacteroidaceae bacterium | reverse complement strand
TTTCTTGATCATCATAGTGATACGCTTTTTAAGTGAACTGTGATTAAAGCTGTTGGCAATAGAGTAGAGCCTTGCGCCAACGGCTTTTTTAATGATTAATAATTGATATGTTTTAGCATCGATGCCATTGTTGATAACCCACTCATCGGCTTCGTATTCGTGAATGGTCTGCAACTCCTGCTTCAGGAGCCATGCCGCCGGATTGAACCACTGGAGGAAGACGCATACCTCGGCCAGCAACAAATCCCACGAATGGCGGTTCTTGATGTGAGCACGCTCATGAGTCAAAATGGCTTCCCCACTCTCCTGCATGTCTTCTTCAGAAAGTACAATGATATTCATCCAACTGAAGGGAGCTACCTTCTCCTGATGTACAAACAAGGTAATTTCCTCTTCCATCTTCTCCCTACGGCTCGAGCGAAGCACACGACACATGCGTGCCAACGACCACAGATGTCTGCCCCAAAAGAACACGATGCCCAAACCATAGACCAGCAACACCAATGCCATCCATGGGAAAGACGCCGAAACTTCTTCCATAGGCATGGAAACTGATGCTTCGGTAGATACGGCCTCCGGTATCTGCATGAGCTCATCGAACGAAAAGCCCACTTCGGCCGAATTCTGCAGGGTAATCTTCACGAAAGGAATTGCACCCGACAGAGCCAGCACACCCAACAAAGCCAACCGGTTGAACCGATGAAAGGTCTCCTTGCTCAGCAACAGGCGATAGAACAAGTAGAACAACGCCAGGCAGAGGGACGATTTCAGTATGTAGACAAAGAACATTCCCATAACCCTATACCTTATTTATTAGCGTTCTCTACCTCACGAATCAGTTCCTTGAGTTCGTCGAGCGAAATTTCTTCTTCCTTTACCAGCGAAGAAACCACTCCGAGATATGAATTGTTGAAATACTTGCTGATGACTCCCTTCAGAGTCTTTTTCTTGAAATCTTCTTTTGACACCACCGCATAGTATTGATAAGAATTACCTATGGCACGGTGAGACACATAACCCTTGTCCTCCAACATTCGTACAAATGTAGAAACCGTATTGAAGTGCGGACGGGGATCATCGTAAAACTCGAGCATCTGCTTTACAAACAACGGGCCCTTTTCCCAAAAGAAACCCATAATTTCTTCTTCCTTTGCTGTTAATGTCTTCATAATATCCTTGTTTTTTGCAAAGAAACTAATTTATTTCGTTATGCAACTAATTTAAATAGTTAAAAAACTAAAAGACATAAAAAAAAGCCAAGCACAATGCTTGACTTCTTATGTAGCGGGACCCGGGATTGAACCGGGGACCTCATGATTATGAATCATGCGCTCTAACCAGCTGAGCTATCCCGCCATCTTCCAATTAAAAAACCGCCAGGCGTGGAAGCCACCCAACGGCAAACTCTTGCATTGTAGCGGGACCCGGGATTGAACCGGGGACCTCATGATTATGAATCATGCGCTCTAACCAGCTGAGCTATCCCGCCATCATTTCTGATTTGCGGGTGCAAAGGTATGGCTTTATTTTGAATTACACAAATTCTTTTGCAACTTTTTTCTTTATATTTTGTTCTCACCATACGTTCATATCAAAAAAATAGGACTTTTCTACAAAATATACCTTATTATATTATGAATGTTCCAAAAAAATACTTTACTTTGGGGCGACAAACTATAAAAAACACATTAACCTCCATGAAAAAAGAAAAAATCAAGATGGAATACATGCTGAAAGGTGGCACCGAAGGTATCATTTGGAACATCATCAGCACTCCTACCGGCCTCGAAACCTGGTTTGCCGATAAAGTAAACTCACAAGACAAGGTCTTTACCTTCCGCTGGGGAAAGACCGAAACACGCCAAGCAGAACTCGTAAGCAGCCGTACCAACCAACTGGTGCGCTTCCATTGGACAGACGATGAAGAACGCAAGAGCTATTTCGAACTGAAAATCGTATACAACGAACTTACCGAAGACCTTACGCTGGAGGTAACCGACTGGGCCGAACCGGGCGAAGAAGACGACTTGAAAGAGTTGTGGGATTCCGATATTGAAAAGCTGAAACGCGTAAGCGGACTATAAATTTCTAAAAATAGTCAAAACATACCCTTGCTCTCCATTTTTTATGCTATTTTTGCATCTTGAATAGTTGTGTATTATAAATAAGCATGAAGCTACGCATAAAGAAATTAGATATATTTGTCCTTAAGAGCTTTCTTTTGCTCTTCTCGGGTACATTCTTTATCTGCCTTTTCATATTCATGATGCAATTCTTGTGGAGATATGTAGATGAATTGGTAGGTAAGGGTTTGGAGATTGGCGTGTTAGCCCAGTTTTTCTTCTACTCTGCGCTGACGCTGATTCCCGTTTCGCTCCCGCTCGCCATCCTGTTGGCCGCATTGATGACCTTCGGTAACTTCGGCGAGAAATTCGAGCTTCTTTCCATGAAAGCAGCCGGTATTCCTTTGCTCCGAATCATCCGTCCACTCGTCATCTTCTGTGTGATGCTTAGCGGAATCTCCTTCTATTTCCAGAATGTGGTTGCCCCGAAGGCACAATTGCAACTCTGGACCCTGCTCGTATCCATGAAGCAGACATCGCCGGAGCTCGATATCCCCGAGGGCGTGTTCTATAGCGACATCGACGGATACAACATCTATGTAAAGAAGAAGGACCGCGAAACCGGCATGATGAAGGACTTGCTCATCTACAACTTCTCCGACGGATTCGAGAATGCACACATCATTTGGTCGGCCGAAGGAAGCATGGAGATGACAGAAGACAAGCAGCATCTCTTCTTGCACCTATACAATGGAGAGCAATTCGAAAACTTGAAATCGCAAAGCATTTCTTCGAAGAACGTGCCTTATCGCCGGGAAAGTTTCCGCGAGAAGCACATCGTCATTGAGTTCGACGGGGGCTTCAACATGACAGACGGTTCGTTCTTGAGCAACCGTTCGGACAGTAAGAACATGATTCAAATCAGCGAATCCATCGACTCCATCAGCTTCAAGGCCGATAGCACCGGACGTGCCATTTTCAACGAAGCCAAGCGAACCACTTACCGCAAGAATACCCTGACCGTGAGAGACTCTACCCAAATGGCAGAGGGCAAGCTCCCTACCTACATCAATGTAGACAGTCTCTTCAATGCATACACCTTGTCTGAAAAGGAAAAGGCATTGAAACTTACAACCGACCGCATGGAAACCATGGTGAACGACTGGAAAGTGAAGAACATGCAGATGGCCGATACGGACAAGAACCTCCGCCGACACCAGAGCGACTGGCACAAGAAAATCACCTTGTCGCTGAGTTGCTTGATATTCTTCTTCATCGGAGCACCGTTGGGAGCCATCATCCGCAAGGGTGGTTTGGGTTTGCCGGTGGTTATCTCGGTGATTATCTTCGTGCTTTATTACATCATCGACTCCGGATCGACCCGTGTGGCCCGAAGCGGTGAAATGGATATCATCCTCGGAACCTGGATGAGTACCCTCGTCTTGGCGCCTATCGGGGCATTCTTCACCTACAAGTCGAACAAGGACTCTACGGTGTTCAATCTTGAAATGTATGTAGGCTTCTTCCGTTGGCTATTAGGCATGCGCTCCAAGCGACACTTGTTCAAGAAGGAAGTCATCATCGAAGACCCGAACTATGCGCAAGTGGTGGAAGACATGGCTCAGGTATCCGAACAATGCCAGCTCTATCTGGACACTCACCGATTGGGAAGTGCGCCTAACTATTACCGCATCTTCTTTGTCGATGGTCCAAGTAATGCCATTGCCGATATCAACGACAAGATGGAAGCCTTGATCAAGGAGCTCTCGAACAGTAAAGATGGCCCGATCTTGAACTGGCTGAACAACTATCCGATTCTTTCTACCCAAGCACACAAGAGCCCGACCGACCTCCGTTGGTTGAACATCATCCTCGGACTCTGTATCCCGGTGGGCTTATTCTTCTACCTCCGCATCTGGATGTTCGGAAGACGCTTGGAGAAAGACTTGAAACGAATTATTCAAACGAATACTGATATACAAAATAGAATTAAGAACCAATCATTAGATATCTAACTATGGAAGATTTTAAATTAAATACAATCGAAGAAGCCATCAACGACTTTCGTGAAGGCAAGTTCCTCATCGTGGTAGACGATGAAGACCGTGAAAACGAAGGCGATTTTATCATGGCCGCCGAAAAGATAACGCCTGAAGCCGTGAACTTCATGTTGAAGGAAGGCCGTGGCGTATTGTGTGTACCTATCACCTTGAAGCGTTGCGCCGAACTTGAACTCGAAAAGCAGGTAAGCAACAACACTTCTATTTTGGGAACACCGTTCACCGTAACCGTAGACAAGTTGGAAGGATGCTCAACAGGTGTATCTATCCACGACCGTGCCGCTACCATCCGTGCTTTGGCAGACCCTACTTCTACCCCAGCTACATTCGGCAAGCCGGGTCACATCAACCCGCTCTATGCTCAAGACAAAGGCGTTTTGAAGCGTGCCGGACACACCGAAGCAGCCGTAGACCTCGCTCGCTTGGCTGGCTTGCAACCATGTGGTGCCTTGATTGAAATCATGAACGAAGACGGTACCATGGCCCGCATGCCTCAACTCATCGAGAAGTCGAAGAAGTTCGGCATCAAGATCATCGCTATCCGCGACTTGATTGCTTACCGATTGAAGCAAGAATCATTGGTAGAAAAAGGTGTGGAAGTAGACATGCCGACTGAACATGGTCACTTCCGCTTGATTCCTTTCCGCCAAAAGAGCAACGGATTGGAACACATTGCCATCATCAAGGGTGAAATCAAGCCGGACGAAGAAGTTTTGGTACGCGTTCACTCATCGTGTATGACTGGCGACATCTTCGGTTCGAAGCGTTGCGATTGTGGCGACCAGTTGCACAAGGCTCTCCAAATGATTGAAAAGGAAGGCAAGGGTGCAGTGGTTTACTTGAACCAAGAAGGCCGAGGCATTGGCTTGATGGAAAAGATGAAGGCTTACAAGCTCCAGGAAAAGGGTATGGATACAGTAGACGCCAACCTCTGCCTGGGACACAAGGCCGACGAAAGAGACTATGGTGTGGGCGCTGAAATCCTCCGCAGCATTGGTATCAGCAAGATGCGTTTGATTACCAACAACCCGGTAAAGCGAGTGGGCTTGGAATCATACGGACTCTCGGTGGTGGAAAACGTTTCCATCGAAATCACCCCGAACGAATACAACGAACGATACTTGCAGACCAAGAAGGAGAGAATGGGACACACACTGAAGCTCGACGAATAACAAGACAGGAAAGGTAAAAAGGTAAAAAAGAGAGAATAAATTTAGGTATTAGAGAGAATATGAATCAATTATCAGAACGTTTAAACAGATTGTCGCCATCGGCTACATTGGCCATGTCGCAAAAGAGTAACGAGCTGAAAGCACAGGGTGTAGATGTAATCAACATGAGTGTAGGGGAGCCGGACTTCAATACGCCGGACCACATCAAGGAGGCTGCCAAGAAAGCCATCGATGACAACTTCTCTACTTACTCTCCGGTGCCGGGTTATCCGGCCCTTCGCAATGCCATCGTAGCCAAGCTGAAGAACGAAAACGGCTTGGATTACACCGCTGCCCAGATTTCTTGCGCCAATGGTGCCAAGCAATCGGTGTGCAACGCCATCATGGTATTGGTGAACGAAGGCGATGAAGTCATCGTTCCGGCTCCATACTGGGTAAGCTACCCGGAAATGGTGAAGATGGCCGACGGTACTCCCGTCATCATCTCGGCCGGCATTGAGCAGGACTTCAAGATTACTCCGGCTCAGTTGGAAGCAGCCATCACCCCGAAGACCAAGGCCTTGATTCTCTGCTCGCCATCGAACCCAACCGGCTCGGTGTACAGCAAGGAAGAGTTGGCCGGATTGGCCGAAGTATTGGCAAAGCATCCGCAGGTGTTCATCATAGCCGATGAAATCTACGAGCACATCAACTACATCGGTCGTCACGAGAGCATCGCTCAGTTCGATGAAGTACGCGACCGTGTGATTATCGTGAACGGAGTGTCGAAAGCATACGCCATGACCGGATGGAGAATTGGCTTCGTGGCAGGTCCGGAATGGATCGTAAAGGCCATCAACAAGCTTCAAGGCCAGTACACTTCAGGTCCTTGCTCGGTATCACAGAAGGCAGCTGAGGCAGCTTACACCGGCACACAAGCTCCGGTAGAAGAGATGCGCCAGGCATTCGAGCGTCGCAAGAACCTCATCGTGGAGTTGGCAAAGAGCATCCCGGGATTCGAAGTGAACAATCCGCAAGGAGCCTTCTACCTCTTCCCGAAGTGCGACTCGTTCTTTGGCAAATCGGCCGGCGAACGCATCATAAAGGATGCCGACGACTTGGCGATGTATCTCCTCGAAGTAGGCCATGTGGCTTGCGTGGGCGGAACCTCGTTCGGTGCTCCTGAATGCATCCGCATGAGTTATGCCACCTCGGACGAGAACATCATCGAGGCCATGCGACGAATCAAGGAAGCTTTGGCGGAATTGAAATAACGATAGGAATCAAGAGTGGGAGGAAAACAGTTCTTCCCACTTTTTTTATGAAACGCTTAGGCGTTTTGAACAAAACGTCAAGGCGTTTGAAACAAAACGCTTAGGCGTTTAAAAAGAAACGGCCATCCCTCTGAGAAGGACAGCCGTTCGTCATACTTTTTCTGATTGTATTAGCCCAAGCTAATTGCTTCAGACGGACATGCATCAGCACATGTGCCACATTCTGTACAAGCATCTGCGTCGATAGAATACTTATCACCTTCAGAGATTGCGCCAACTGGACATTCATCGATACAAGTACCGCAAGCGATACAATCGTCACTAATTACGTAAGCCATTTTTCTAAAATTTTATTATTAGTACTAATTGAGTTGGAGCAAAGATATACTTTTTTCTTTTTAGTTGGACACCTTGCCCCATTGAATTTCGCTAATTTGTATTGCGTCTAAATACGGCCATTATTTCATTGCTTGATACATAAGCTGTTGGATACGCGGACGGATCTTCAAGTTCATCAATTCCTTGTGGTCGAACGGACGCGGATAGATGCGGTTGCTGATGAAAACGAACACCAAACCGTTCTTCGCATCGGCCCAAGCACAGGTTCCGGTGAATCCGGTGTGACCCACCACTTCCTGAGGAGCCTCATTGGCGCAAGGTCCCTTGTCGGGTGTAGGGTCCGGTCGGTCGAAGCCTAAAGTCCGTCGGCTGATGCGCGATTTCCGGTTCATGAAGAACTGGCAAGTTTCCAAGCTCAAGTATCGCTTACCCTCGAATTGCCCACCATCAATCAGCATCTGATACACCTTGGCCACATCGCGGGCATTGGAGAAGAGGCCTGCATTGCCCGAAACACCACCCAAGAAAGCAGCTATCTCATCGTGTACATATCCGCGAAGTTCCTTGCGTCCTCGCAAATAGTCCTTCTGAACGGTAGGCACAATCTGCTCCGAAGGGAATCGGCGAAGCGGATTGTAAAGGGTGTGGGTCATGCCCATCGGTGCATAGAATTCCTTTTCCAAGTATTCATCCATCGGCATGCCGGCCAATTCTTCGACCATCTCCTTCAGCAAGACAAAGTTCAAGCAGCTATATCGGTATCGGCGATCGCGAAGAAGCACCTTGTCCGAAGCAATGATATCCAACATGTATTTCCGGAAATCCGGGCTTACATACAAGCTATCGGCTATCTGCAACGGATAGCTATCCGATGGTTCTGTAGAAATGTATTCCTTCTTATAATTGAAACGGTCTACCACATAGAGTTTTCTGTCCACCCGCAAATGGTGGGTTGCATCCGGAGCGGCCTTGAAGAAGGCGCCCACAAAGCTGGAATCGTCCACCGCATCGCGATAGAACGGATAAGATCCCGGCAAACCCGACTGGTGATACAACAAATCTTCGATGGTGATTCTTGCCTTCTTGCTTCCCTTCATGGCAGGCACATACTTCGATATAGGGTCAGTCAAACCGAACTTTCCTTCATCGTAAAGCTTCATCAAGGCCAAAAGGGTGCCTGTGGTCTTGGTAAGCGAAGCTATGTCGTAAATATGCTCGGGAGCGACCTTCAGCGTATCGCCATAGGTGAAAGTTCCGAAACACTTGTCGTACACCGGGATACCATCTTTCAAGATGAGCACTTGGCATCCGGGATAAGCCTTCGCACGGATCCCTTCTTCGGCAATGGCATCAATCTTGGCCAGCACCGATGCATCCATGCCATGATCGGCTGCCTGATACACCTTGGTTTCCTTCAAGCCGACGGAGATACTCTCGCCCGGTTTGCGATAATCCTTGACCTCCACCGGCAAAACTCCGGTAGCTTGCTCCTTGCCTACCAACACATCGGCCACAAAATTCTGCACCTCCAACGAAGCCGAATGGCCCATGACCACCGCAGCTGCCTTTCGCCAATTCACACCTTTATTATATATACGGTTCAAAGGCGTGAAATAGACATACACCAAAGGCTTCTTCGTTGCCAAGGTATTCAACATGGTTTGATAAGCAGCATATTTCTCCGTATGGATGGCCACAATCACCTTGTCGTACTTACCCAAACGCTTGCTTAGGGTAGTCAGCGAGTCCGGATGAGCCACTATGCGGTCTACTTGCATATAGTTCTTCATTTTAGCATGGAAAGCGTTGCCTTGCGGATTATTGCCTATCTGCAAGATGGCCACATTCTTCAAGTCCATTTCCATCGGGAGCACTCCCCCATCGTTGCTCACTACGGTTACGGCTGCCTTCTCCAATCGGCCCATCAACTCCTGGAAACCCGGATGATTCAATCGCTTGTCCAAGCCAGACAATTGGATATGCTGAGGTTCGTACAATCCCAATGCATATTTGAAAGTCAACACCTTACGGCATTTCTGCGTGATCTGTTCCTCGGTGAGCTGGCCCGAACGAATCATCGCCATCACGGCATCCATTTCACGCTTCAAGTTTCGCGGAGCCAACACCATGTCATTGCCAGCCGCCAAAGCCTGCGCGCAAACATTGGCATTATTCGAAACGCCCTTCATCTCCAAAGCATCGGTGAATACCAATCCCTTGAACCCGAATTCGTTCTGCAAGATTCCGATGATATCCGGTGAAAGGGAAGCCAACTTCTTGCTCAAGGCAGGCACTTCCAAATGGCCCACCATGACACCTCCCAAACCAGCATCTACCGCCTTGCGGAAAGGATACATCTCGATGCTATCCATGCGTTCACGAGAGAATTTCAACACCGGAAGAGCCTTGTGCGAATCGACATTCGTATCGCCATGTCCCGGGAAGTGCTTGCTGACCGAAAGCACGCCACCCTCTTCCAAACCACGGGAATAAGCCACCACCTTTCGAGCCACATTGCGTGGGTCACCTCCAAACGAACGGGTATTGATGACCGGATTCAGCGGATTATTATCGACATCGGCCACGGGAGCAAAATTGACATGCACCCCAATCTCACGGCATTGCTTCGCCACTTCCTTGCCATATTCGTAAAGCAACTCATCGTCTTGAATGGCTCCCAAGACACGATTTCTTGGGAAAGCCGGGATTTCCTTCAATCGCATGGCCAATCCCCACTCGCCATCGAAGGTAATCATGATAGGTATCTCAGCCAATTCTTGTGCATAATTGGTGAGCTTCACCTGCGTATCCAACTTACCGCCGGAGAACAAAAGTCCACCTATCTTATACTCCTTCACGGCATCGCGGATGTTCTTCCGGTTGACCTCCGTATCTTGCAAAGCTACCGTATGAATGAAAAGCTGACCGATTTTTTCCTTCAAGGTCATTTCCTCCAAACGGGTCTCCACCCAGTCCTTACATGCTTGAGAATCAGCATTTCCTCTATTCAAAATCAAGGGCACTTGTGCATAAGCTACAGTCACCCAAATCCAAAAACACGCCCATGCGCCTATTTTTTTCCACTCCATATTCATTACTATTCCAAAAAATATTTCCAAAAGTACACAAAACCACTCATTTAGCCAATAATAGGACAAGAAAATGACATCAGAAATTTGTGTGAACCACAAAAAAGCAGTACCTTTGCACCGCTTTCCGCGCAATCGCTGTCATGAAGAGTTACTTGATATGTTGCGTTGGTAACGATAAACAATTAATAATTAATAAAAGAAATGGATTTAATTAAGATTGCTGAAGAAGCATTTGCTACTGGTAAGCAGCACCCATCATTCAAGGCTGGTGACACTATCACCGTAGCATATCGTATCGTTGAAGGTAACAAGGAACGTGTACAGTTGTACCGTGGTGTAGTTATCAAGATCGCTGGTCACGGCGACAAGAAGCGTTTTACAGTTCGTAAGATGTCTGGTACTGTAGGTGTTGAACGTATCTTCCCTCTCGAATCACCAGCTATTGACAGCATCACTGTTAACAAGGTTGGTAAGGTTCGTCGCGCTAAGTTGTACTACTTGCGTGCGCTTACTGGTAAGAAGGCTAGAATTCAGGAAAAGCGAGTTAATGCGTAATCTAACTTATTCCTACATAAAAAAGGAGCATCGGTTTCGGTGCTCCTTTTTTAGTGCCTTATGGTAATACCTTCATGGTCTGGCCAATACCTACGGCCTTCACCACCTTGTCCTTTCCCTTCTCCTTATACAGATAGCCACGGTGCATACCTCCGCTATTGAAAGGCATGGCAATGTTACCTTTTCTGTCTACTGCAATCAAGCCACCATTACCAGCCTCAGCATTCAGTTCACCGAAAATGATTTCATCGGCTGCCTTTTCAATGGGTTGATTCAACATCTTCACACGGGTAGAAAGATTATAAGCCACGACGTGACGAATGAAATATTCTCCGTGACCTGTACAAGAAACTGCACAACCTTCATTATCGGCATAAGTACCGGCACCAATTACCGGAGAGTCGCCTACTCTACCCCATTGCTTCTTGAAACGGCCACCCGTGCTGGTTCCGGCAGTCAAATTGCCCTGCTTGTCGAGCACTACACAACCTACCGTACCATTCTTCTTGCTTTCCTTCTTGAGTTCTTCAATCCACTTCATGGTCTTTGGAGTAGCAAAATACTGATTGTCTGTTACGGTTTCCAAGCCTTGTTCCTTGGCAAACAAGTCGGCACCTTCGCCAGCAAGCATCACATGCTCTGTCTTGGTCTTTACCGCATAAGCCGCATTGATAGGGTGCTTTACATACTTCACACCGGCCACCGCACCTGCCGACAAGTCCTTTCCTTCCATGATAGAAGCATCCAGTTCGAAAGTACCATCGATGGTACAAGTAGCGCCTACACCGGCATTGAACAACGGATTACCTTCGAAATAATTGATCACGGCCATTACTGCTTCGGGACCTTCGCCACCTCGAGACAAAATGGCATCGCCAATGGTGAGGGCTGAGTCGAGCGCTGCATAATATTCCGCAGCCTTAGCCTTATTATTTTCCAAACCTTTCATGGCACCTGCTCCACCATGAACCACTATCACATACTCCCTTTCCTGGGCATACAATTGCACTCCTATCAGAGCCACAATCAATCCGATAAATAATCGCTTCATACTTGTCCTTATTTAGATAATGGACAAAAATATTGTTTCTTTTTCTTAAAATCAAATGTTAAAAATATGTTTTGCAACATATATTTCCGAATTTGGATGTATATTTGCACCGTCAAAATATAGATAATATGAGTAGAACAAACGAAACGATTGAAATGCTTCAGTATCAGTTGAGACGATACAAAGCGATGAAGAAGGGAGCCACATGCCAATCTTTGCAGTTCAAGATTCAGAAACTGATGAATCAGGCCAATGCCTAAAGGGCTCCACTAAACCAGCGAAAAACAACTTTATGTATAACAAAAAAAAGGATGCATTTCTGCATCCTTTTTTCTTATTCGTATAAGTGGAACATCCGGTCCATCAATTGCCACTTCTCGGCCGATGAAGCTCCTGCATCCGCCTGTTGGAAAACAGACATGTAAGCTTCCCATTCCTCTTGTTTAGGCAATGTAGCCATACGGGCCATCGCCGAATCCCAATCGAAATCGAGCGGAGTTTCGACAATCATGAACAATCGGGAACCAAGAATATAGATTTCCATTTCCAAGATACCTACCTCGCGGATAGCAGCCAATGTTTCCGGCCACACCTCGCCTTGCGAATGACGCTTGCGATATTCAGCAATGAGTTCCGGATTGTCCTTCAAGTTCAAGGTCTGGCAATAACGCTTTACAGGACCCTGATATTCCTTGACTCTATATCCTTGTTTCTTGGCGTCCACCATCATTTTTCTTATTCCTTTACTTCCCAACCCAAAGCGCTGGCACCCAATACAGCAGCATCAGCATCCTTAAGTTCAGAAACCAACAACTTAGTCTTACCTTCGTAAATCTTCAAGATGTTTTCATCCAATGCCTTCTTGATAGGCTTCATGATGTAGTCGCCAGACTTAGCCAAACCACCGAACAATACGATAGCTTCAGGGCTAGAGAATGCGATGAAATCAGACAAAGCTTCACCCAAGATCTGACCTGTGAATTCGAAGATATCCAAAGCCAACTTGTCACCCTTAACAGCTGCATCGTATACATCCTTAGATACGATTTCTTCTGCAGGAATATCTCTCAACAAGCTTGGTTCAGAACGAGCTACCAAGAATTCGCGAGCTGTGCGAGCAACACCTGTAGCAGAGCAGTAAGTTTCCAAACAACCCTTGCGACCGCAACCGCACTGACGACCGTTTTCACGACGTACAACTACGTGACCCAATTCGCCTGCGAAACCATCGTGACCGTATACCAACTGACCATTGATAACAATACCACTACCTACGCCAGTACCCAAAGTAATCATGATGAAATCCTTCATGCCACGAGCAGCACCGTATGTCATTTCACCGATAGCAGCTGCATTAGCATCGTTTGTCAAAGCAGTAGGAACACCGATTTTTTCTTCGAAAAGAGCAGCCAAAGGAATTACACCTCTCCATGGCAAGTTTGGTGCGAATTCAATAGTACCGTTGTAGTAGTTACCGTTAGGAGCACCTACACCCATACCCTTAATCTTTTCTACACCACCTACAGATTCAATCAATGGAACCAATTTAGAAGTAACTGCTTCCACATAATCTTCTATCTTTGCATATGACTGAGTTTTTACCGAATCAGTAGCCAATACGTTACCACGTTGGTCAACAATACCAAAAACTGTATTAGTACCACCGATGTCCATACCTACAACGTAGGGTTTTTCCATGTTTGTTACCATGATATATTTATTTAAAGGTTAGTTATTTGATGTACAAAAGTACAGAATGGAAAAAAAGGGAGCAAATTTTTTGTCAATTATTTCACTCGGCATGAGTATTTTTTTCGTTCCCATCGACAAATTTGCTCCCTTCTTCATTTTTCATCGGGTTCTTGCAGCCCGTCTGCCATCTTGCTTGTCCTTCTGCGAAGTTCTGGAAGAAGACCGCTCGCCTCCGCGATTGCTCTCTCTCTTCGGTTCGCTCTTCGACTGCTTGTTCATCTCCGGTTTCGAGTCCTTCTTTACTTCCTTGCGAGGTTCACGATTGGTTGGACGCTGTGTTCCACTCACCGATTCCTTGCGGTTATCCGGACGGGCATCCACCTTGTTTCTATCCTGTGCCGGACGAGAACTTGCCTTCGGAGTTTCCCTGCGATTGTCCGGACGAGCGTTTACCTTGTTTCTATCTTGTGCCGGACGAGGGCCCGCCTTCGGGGCTTCTCTACGCTTGTCCTGACGGACACGGACATCGCCCTTGTAGAAATCGTGCTTGTAGTGGTCCTTGCGGTTGTTCTTGTAGAAACTCACATGACCAAAGTGAGTGCGATAGTGCTCGCCCTTGTAGCTCTTGTAGTGATGTGGCTTGCCGAAGTAGAAGTGGGTTATATCATTGTACACCCGATAGATACGGAACAACCATTCGCTGGCAGTAGTATAGATAGGGCGATAGAAATAGTCCACGTTCATGAAACGGCGGTACTGCGATGCCGAAAGAATCCAGCGGAGGTCGTCGTTACGGAAGTCCAGAAAGTCATAGTAACGGTCTACGGCGCTGGGGTAACCGGCAGTTACATCATCCATAATGTAGCGCACATTGTCTATAAAGTCGTAGTTCACCTCGTATACATCGTTATACTGCATGGTGGTGAGGTTCAGTTCGTAGGCCATGCGGTCTGTCAGGAAGCGGGCATGTTGGCGTACCTTGCTCATGCTCATCGCACTCATTGCCGGAACGCTTATAGTAAGCATCAGCAACATCATCCAAAGTGTAGTCAGTTTCTTCATAACATTCATATTTTTGAGTTATCTATTTTTCTATGGCACAAAAATAGGGGAAGAATTCTCCCCCTACAATTGATTTTCCCTATTTGTTGATAGGAATTTCCCTATTCGTGATAGGGATTTCCCTATTTTAAGCCAAACGTATGCCGTTTTCTACCAAAACGATTAGGCGTTTCTTGTACAAGTCGCCCACGGCTTTCTTGAAGGTTTTCTTGCTCACCTCGAAGGCATCGTAGATGTCCTCGGCTGCGCTCTTGTCGTTCAGAGGGGTGTAACCGTCGTGGTCCTTGATGTATTGCAACAAGACTTCGGCAAAGTCGCCCACCTTCTGGAGACCATCCTTCTGGAGGGTGAGGTCAATCTTTCCATCCTCGCGTACCTGGCGGATGTAGGCCGACATCTTCATGCCCGGTTCCAATGCCTTGAAGATTTCACGCTGGTATACGAGTCCGCTGAACTGATTGTCCACAATTACCTTATAGCCCAAGTCGGTGCGTTGCCATACCATGACTTCCACTTCTTCGCCCGGCTGATAAGACGGCATTTCCTTGGACAAGTATCTCTCCACCTTGGCCGATGCCATGATGCGGTAGCTGTCCTCGTCCACATGCGCATGCACCACGTAGCGGTGTCCCTTCTGCATCTTCTGCTTCTGTTCGCGGAAAGGCACGAAGAGGTCCTTCATGAGTCCCCAGTCGAGGAATGCCCCGTACTCGTTCACCCAAGCCACTTCCAAGCAAGCGAATTCGCCCACCTGAACCTTAGGCTGAAGGGTGGTAGCAATCAGTCGTTCCTCGTTGTCCAAGTAGATGAAGACATTGAGCATATCGCCCGGCTTGCAGCCTTCGGGCACGTATCTGGAAGGCAAAAGAATTTCACCATCGTCGCCACCATTGAGGTATACGCCGAAATCCACTTCCTTTACCACTTCCAATTGGTTGTATTTTCCTAAAACTACATTCATTGCGTTAAAAATTTTGCCAAAGATAACAAAAAACCTTATCTTTACGTTTATAAAACGTCAAAAACTTACGATTATGAAAACGGTTACTCTTACCACATGCAAGGATAATGTACAAGCTCACATGCTTCAGGACATTTTGAAGAACGAGGAAATAGAATCCATCGTGCATAGCGAGCTGACCAACCAGGTACTTTCACCTTTATATAATATCGGGATTGACGTGCTGGTATCCGAGGACGACTTGGAACGTGCCCAAGCCATTCTGAAGGAAGCCTTCCCCGAGCTGGTTTAAAGCGCCTCTATCCGTCCGTCGCGCATGTGGATGGTGCGGTCGGTGAGTTGTGCCAGCCCCTCGTCGTGAGTCACAATCACGAATGTCTGCCCCAGTTTCTCGCGCAAGTCGAAGAACAACTGGTGCAACTCTTCCTTGTTCCGGCTATCCAAGCTGCCCGAAGGCTCGTCGGCAAAGATCACGGCCGGATTGTTGATGAGTGCACGAGCCACCGCCACACGCTGCTTCTCCCCTCCCGAGAGTTCGGAAGGCTTGTGCGAAGCACGTTCTGCCAAGCCCAGGAATGCCAATGTTTCTTGGGCTTTCTTCATGGCCTCGCGTTGCGAAGTACCGCCAATCAAAGCCGGCATCATGACATTCTCCAAGGCTGTGAACTCGGGCAAGAGCTGATGGAACTGGAACACGAAGCCTATCCGACGGTTACGGAAAGCCGACAGTTCCTTCTCCTTCATGCAGCCTATCTCCTTGCCGTCGATGAGCACCGAACCGCCATCGGCCTTGTCCAGCGTGCCCATGATTTGCAGCAAGGTGGTCTTTCCGGCACCGCTTGGCCCCACGATGCTCACCACTTCACCTTTATATATAGTCAGGTCGATGCCCTTGAGCACCTGCAACTCACCGAAACTCTTGGTGATGCCCTGTATCTCTATCATCTTTTCATTCATTGCATTTCTTCTCCTTTCTTCATCAAGTTATATACCCACTTCGATACATTGTCGTAAATGCGGGTGCCCGGCTGGTTAGCTGGAGCAGAGAACGTGAAGTTCTGCGATGGGTCGCCCAACTGATCCGGGTATATCAACATCAAGCTGTTGTTGGCAAAATATTTGGTTATCTGATCCGGCAATTCCTCGAAGGATGGCTGGTACGAGATGGCTCCGCGACGGGCAGAGACAATGACCATGAGATGGTCGTACGCCACCTTGTTGCTGATGAGGAGCAAGTCGTCCCAACTGTCCATGAGGGAATACTCCACACGCACGCTGCTATGGAACTTGTTCATGTATCCGCAGATGCGCTGCATGGTATCGGCATGCGCCCAGAAATGCACTCTACATCCCAACTGACCACCGATGCGGGCCATGCGTTCCACCCACTTGTAAAAGCCGGCCTCGAACTCGGCATTGGGCGGTACGGCTACCATGATACGACGCATGGTGTTGGCCGGAATCACACACTTCACAATCATAAGCTGGCGGTGTGTACCCTTCAGGATGCTCTGTGCAAAGTTACCCAAGAAGGAGTCCAGCAAGCCATGCTTGTGGTGCAAACCGAGCACAATTTCCGTGGCATTCATCTCGCCGGCCGTATTGAGGATACCTGTGGCCGCATTCGTACTGAGTCGGCAACGGGTCTTCATCGGCACATCCACGGCCGAAGCTATGCGGGCTGCCTGCTCCAGGCTCTTGCGTCGCTGAGCCAACTTGGCCTGCTTCTTGGCCTCATCGTATTCCACCTCCACCGTTACGGCTAAGAGCTCTTTCTTCGACTTCGGGTCGCGCATCATCAAGGCCATGTTCACGAGCGGTTCCACGGTTTCCGGATTGGCAATGGATACCATTACACGCTCCTCTTCCTTGCCTCTGGACATGTCCATCTCGCCGTTTTCTTCGGCCAATGCCATGGTACGGGCCGCACGCTCGGTCATCACCGAACTGACGATGCAGGAGAAGAGAATCATGATGACTACCCCGTTCAGCATGTCCTCGTTCATGAGGAACACACCCGGTTCCACCTCTATCTGTGTACCCACCATCACCATGGCCAATGCACCTGCCGCATGGGCATTACTCAAGCCGAAAAGCATCTGACGCGAAGCTGCCGACATGCGATAGATTTTCTGTGTAATCCATGCAGCCAGCCACTTGGTAGCCGTAGCCACGATGAGCATCACCACCACAACCTTGATGGTATCGCCCCCCGTAAACAAGGCGCCGAGGTTGATAAGCATCCCTACCCCAATCAGGAAGTAAGGTATGAAGAGGGCATTGCCCACAAATTCGGTACGATTCATCAACGGCGAAACGTGAGGGATGAGCCGGTTCAGCACCAATCCGGCCAAGAATGCCCCGAAGATGCCTTCGAGTCCGGCCAATTCGGCCAAGGCTGCACTGAGGAAAACGAGTGCCAGCACGAAGATGTACTGCATGACATTGTCCTCGTACTTGCGGAAGAACCAACGGGCAAACCGAGGGAAAACCAGGAATACAAAGGCACAATAGCCCACACACTTGCCTATAAACCATATCCACGAACCCGAATCGAGCTCACCCTTATACATGCCCGAGATGCCCGCCAGCACGAACAAGGCCACCGTAAGGGCAAACATGGTACCCCCAATGGAGATGGATACCGAGTTATGCCTTGCCATGCCATAGCGCCCCACAATGGGGTATGCCACCAGCGTGTGCGAAGCCAATATACTGGAAAACAGCAGCGAAGTGCCCAACCCGAAACCCAGATAAGACATGCCTACCCACATACCGATGCCAAAGGGGATGAAGAACGTGAGCACCCCGAACACGAAAGCCTTCGAGAGGTTCTTCTTGAGGTTCTCCAAGTCCATCTCCAAACCGGCCAGGAACATGATGTAGTAGATACCCACCTTGCCGAACAGTTCGAAACTGCTGTCGCGCTCCAGAATGTTGAAACCATACTTGCCTATCACCACGCCAGCCAGAATCATGCCGATGATGTGAGGAATGCGCAAGCGGCCCAGAAGGATCGGTGCAAAGAGAATGATCATGAGCACCAGGAAGAATATCCAAGTGGGGTCCGTGATGGGTAAATGGATGCCAATATCTGTGAGATTCATAGGTTCAATAAAGGTTTATTATCAAATTAACGACAAAAATACGAAAAAAGATTCATTTTTTCAGTGCTTTTATTCAAAATATACTATTTTTGCAGCCACTTAAGAGAGAAAAACAGAAAAGAAACTATTAATCCATAACAAAAAAGAGAGAATTATGAAAGTAGCAATTGTTGGTGCAAGTGGAGCCGTAGGACAAGAGTTCCTTCGCGTGCTCGATGAAAGAAACTTCCCGATAGACGAGTTGTTGTTGTTCGGTTCAGCACGCAGTGCAGGCCGCAAGTACACCTTCCGCGGAAAAGAAATTGAAGTGAAACTTCTTCAGCACAACGATGACTTTAAGGGTGTAGACATCGCATTTACCTCGGCAGGTGGCGGTACATCCATCGAATTTGCAGAAACCATTACCAAATACGGAGCAGTGATGATTGACAACTCAAGCGCCTTCCGCATGGACAACGATGTTCCATTGGTAGTTCCTGAAGTGAACGCCGAAGATGCCTTGAACCGTCCGCGCAACATCATTGCCAACCCTAACTGTACTACCATCCAGATGGTGGTAGCGTTGAAGGCCATCGAAGACCTCTCGCACATCAAGCGCGTGCATGTATCTACTTACCAGGCAGCCAGCGGTGCCGGTGCAGCAGCCATGGACGAGCTTTACGAACAATATCGCCAGGTATTGGCAGGCGAACCTGTAACCGTAGAAAAGTTTGCATACCAGCTTGCATTCAACTTGATTCCGCAAATCGACGTGTTTACCGACAACGGTTACACCAAGGAAGAAATGAAGATGTACAACGAAACCCGCAAGATCATGCACTCGGACATTCAGGTAAGTGCTACCTGCGTGCGTGTTCCGGCTCTCCGTTCGCACTCTGAAAGCATCTGGGTAGAAACCGAACGTCCTATCTCGGTAGAAGAAGCCCGCGAAGCATTTGCCAAGGGCGATGGCTTGATCTTGAACGACAACCCGGCCAACAAGGAATACCCTATGCCGCTCTTCCTCGCTGGCAAGGACCCTGTATACGTAGGCCGTATCCGCAAGGACTTGGCCAACGAAAACGGCTTGACTTTCTGGATTGTGGGCGACCAAATCAAGAAGGGTGCAGCCTTGAATGCCGTACAGATTGCTGAATACTTGATAAAGGTGGGTAACATCAAATAATAACTTTTTTCGTGTTTTGCAAAGGGGGTCGTGTTTCACGACCCCCTTTCTGTTTTTTTACCAACGGCTGTATTCATCTTCCTCGCAGAGCCACTCGTTCAAGTCGGCGTTGTTCTCGGGGAAGGCCAACCGATACCCCTGGCAGATGGCTTCCGTGTCCACCTTGTTATATGGGATGCCGCACTCCATGCAAGTCATGGCAGCCAGCAGGAGGCTGAGCCGTCCGTAACCCGAAGCATTGACCGGCGGAAGCAGGTTCTCCTTCCCTCCGATGCCGGAGAGCAACAGCACCTGACGGATGTAGGCTTCCGTATCGTTCTCCGATGGCGGTGCCCAACGGCTGATGATATTCCTTACCGTGAACGGCTTGCTCTGGTGGCAGAAGCGTTCGTAATATGTCTGCAAGGTTTTCCATGCGGCACGATAGCCGTAGGCCATGGTCTTGAACTGCACGAATGCCTTGTCTGTCTGCTCTTCGCGCGCACCCTGCCAGCGGTCGGCAGAGTGGCGGATGTTGAGCGGGTTATTGTTTCTGATTCCTCTCATTTTTTGATTTATGATTTATGATTCCCCTCTTGAGAGGGGTTAGGGCTGTGTGAGAACGCATCCATCTATGTGTCTTTCACACACCCCCTTCCCCCTCTCAAGAGGGGAGATGAGGTAGTGGGGATGAGTTTATTTTCACTGACTGACCGACTGACTGACCGACCGACTCGTCTTGCGGATGAGTCTTGAGGTAAGTCTCCGTCTTGGTGAAGGTTTGTCGGGCCATGTTCTCGGGACGGGCCTCGCCCACCACCACGATGTAATCGCGCTTGCGCCAATTGTCGAGCATCGTCTGCACGCTGCCCCTACGGATGCCTTGTCGCTGGCGCATCTGCTGAGCCTCTTCGCGGGTGAACTGCATGGGCAGCAAGTCGAGCAGGTTCTTGGGGCCACTTTTCTTCGCCACCGAGAACGATTCCTCCTGACTTTCGATGGCCTCGCCAAAGAACTTCATCTTGCACCACAGGTCGTACTGAAGCGACCATCGCACGAAATCCTCCATCGTCTTGTCCCACTTTTCGCCATGCGCCACGTAGAGCACACACGCCTTGAGGAACGCAATGACATTGGCACGGAACGAGAGGTTCTCGAACACACGGCTTTCGGACAAGCGGGCAAAGTCCGCATTCTCTTCCATCAGCTTCTTGGCCAAGGTGCGTGCCTGCCGACACTCTATCAGCCCGCGAGCCTTGTTCAGGCGCTCGATGTAGGGGCGCAACTCCTCGTCGAACGAGGCATCGTACGTGCCATACACGGGCATCTCCGAACCGATGGGGCGCTCCGGAATGGTGCAGAAGTTGATTCGGCTGATGGGACCATCCGTCAGCACGCTACGGAAATAGGCCTGCCCTTTCTGGATGGTGGTCGATGCATTCCAGTTGAAACGGATGCACACCCTTTCGCTCACGCTCCCCGTGCCCACACGCGTCTGTCCGTACACGTTGCCGGGATCGAATGCCAGGCACATAATCTGGAAGTGCGCCTTCGAGCGTGCCGATGTCTTGAGCGCATCGAACTGGTCTATCTCGTTCATCTTGGTGTAGAGGAACCGCTCCTCGGCATCAGACAGACGCTGCACGAAGGCCGCATTGGTCATGTCGGGATCTATCTCCTGAATCACCAGTCCCTCGGGACGCTGGCGCTTGTCCTTGTTCGCCCCCTTGCTCTGCATCTCCCGTTTCCACTCCTTCTCGCGCTGCAGGTTGTCGCGGTCGCGCTGGCGGATGTCCTTCAGGATGTGGTTCAGAGGCTCGCTGATGCAGTTCTTTCCCGCTCCCGTGCCCGCCATGAGGCAGCACATCAGGGTGGCTTCGTGCTCCACGTTGTCTATGTAGCGGAAGTACGTTTTCCACAGGTGCGCCCCTAATGCGGGAAAGACCGCATGCGCCACAGCCGGCCGATAGATTTTCGGTGTCTTGCTCACCAGCAGCTTGATGAGGGGCGGCAAGCGGACGGGCATCTTGGGAGGGGTGCTGATGTCTGATTTCTGATTTATGATTTCTGATTCCTCTTCCAATCGCTGTCTGCAGATGGCCAGCGTGCGCTTCATGATGCGTGGCATGGTCTTGGTCTGATTGCGTGCACAGGCGCTGCGGATGCTGCCCATCCACTTCTCTCTCGCCTCGCCGTAGGTGGGGAGGATGCGGGCTATCCACTGGGCATCGTCGTTGCACACATGGCGCAGGTGGCAAGCCATGGAGAAGATGAAGTTGTTGCGCGAACCGTGCTCGGGGCGTCCTCCCATCTGCTCTTCAAGGGTCTCCACAATTGTTTCGTAAGGGATGTCGTCGTAGGACGAAGGATAGTGGATGTCTTCTTCTTTTTGGCACGGATTACACGGATGACACGGATTTTCTTGACCTTGTGTTTCCGTAGCCTTCGGCTGTTGCGATGACACGGATTCAGGACAAAGTTCCGCGTCATCCAAATGGGCGTCAGCCTCGTTAGGCAGAGGACGGGTTCCGTGTAATCCGTGCAATCCGTGCCTAAAATTGTCATCAGCAAAGAGCGCATCCGCATCCAAAAACAAAATGTAATCTCTCGGCACCACAAACGAGCAGCGGGCATAGTCCTTCACGCACGAATCGTACTGCGCATCGCCAAGCTGCTGCGCCATCCATGCCTGCGCTTCGGCCAATGTCATTCCTTGTTGCATGAGGAACACCAGTCGAAGCCCTTCGAGGCTTGGAGAGATGTGTGCAAGCAGGATGCCAAGTTCCTCCTTACGCGCCTCTATCTCCGCCCACTTGGCTCGTGGATTGGCGATGTGGTCGAGGTCGTAGATGCTCAGTCCGCTGGGGATGGCATCATCGTTCTTGCGCTTGCCGTTCTTGAAGGTGGCGTGGAAAGTCGCAACCGGCAACTGCTTCTTCAGCTCAGCCTTCTTGGTTTCATACTCTTCCTTGGTGAGCTCACCCCTACGGTGGGCCTCCAAGGCATCTTCTATCTCGGCACAGACTCGGGCCACGTGGGGTGAATCGAATGCCTGGTTCAAGAGGTCGGGAGTACACGCCCGTACCTCGCTTCTTATGTTGTTTGCTATTCCGAACATTTTTCTTGATTTATGATTTTTGATTTTCTCCCCTCTTGAGAGGGGGAAGGGGGTGTGTTAGAACACATTCACCTGTATGCCTTTCACACACCCCTAGTGGGTGTGTCGAAATACGCATCTACTTCTTTTTAGGCACGGATTACACGGATTAACACGGTTTTTTGTGCGTGTTTACATAAATTTTTCCGTGAAATCCGTGTAATCCGTGCCTAAATTTATATTATGACACACCCACATTTAGTATTTATCCCAACTCAATCAACGGCAGTATGCCTGCTTTCTTCAGCTCCTCGTACAGGAAGAGTCGGCCGGCTTGTGTCCATCGGGTGTGTACCTTGACCTGCACTTCGCCATCCGGCTTCACGAAGTAGCTGGAGAAGCTCTGCACGTATCCACCATGGATGTAGGGTGCGTAGAGTATCCATTGTCCGCCCACCTTGTGCTGGATGCGGAGATGCATCAGCAGTTCGTTGAAGCGCACCGGACCAAAGCCATAGTCCTGCGCAATCTGGGTGATGGTCACCGTCTGCGCGCTGCTGAGAATGGTGCGTGCATAGTCCGTGAGTGGCTTCTGCTGCTTGATGGTTTCTTCCAGGCGGCAGCATTGCAGTTCGGTGTTGAAGAGCGACTGCTCCAGTTCGTAGCGTCCTTTCTTGCGGATGGCCGGAAGCACCTCGTTGGTAATCCATCGCTTGAAGCGGCGTGCGCTTTCAATCTTCGACGAGAGGATGAGCGAGTAGAGTCCGCTTTCGTTGATGACGATTGCCTGCTGCATTCCCAAGGGGGTCGCGATTCCC
>JAFYWH010000042.1 GCA_017558175.1 Bacteroidaceae bacterium | reverse complement strand
GTAACCGTACTAACACTATCCTCCAATCTGCATTCTTCCGCATCACAGAAGTTATCCCTGTTGACTTGGCTATCGAACAGATGAAGAAGTTCATCGTGAAGTCTTATGGCAAGAAGGGTGAAGACATCGTGAACAAGAACTATGCTGCTGTTGACCGTGGTGGTGAATACAAGCAATTGGCTATCGACCCAGCTTGGTCTAACCTCGTTGCTGACGAAAAAGCTGCTAACGAAGATCCAGCATTCATCAACGAAGTGGTTCGTCCTATCAATGCTCAGAACGGTGACTTGTTGCCAGTATCTGCATTCAAGGGTTACGAAGACGGTACATGGCCTCAGGGTACTGCCGCTTACGAAAAGCGCGGTGTAGGTGCATTCGTTCCGACTTGGACTGCAGAAAACTGTATCCAATGTAACAAGTGTGCATATGTTTGTCCTCACGCTTGTATCCGTCCGTTCGTTCTCGACGAAGCAGAAGCTGCTGGCTTGAACGCTCCGATGATCGACATGAAGGCTCCAGCTGCTATGAAGGGTATGAAGTTCCGTATGCAGGTAGGCGTTATGGACTGCTTGAGCTGCGGTAACTGTGTGGATGTATGTCCGGGTAATCCTAAGGCTGGTGGTCCTGCATTGAAGATGGTTCCATTGGAAGGCGAATTGGGCGAAGCTGCTAACTGGGAATATTGCGTGAAGAATGTGAAGACTAAGCAAGCTTTGGTTGACATCAAGCAAAGCCCGAAGAACTCACAGTTCGCTACTCCATTGTTCGAATTCTCTGGTGCATGTTCAGGTTGTGGTGAAACTCCATACGTGAAGTTGATTTCTCAGTTGTTCGGTGACCGTCAGATGGTAGCTAACGCTACAGGTTGTTCTTCAATCTACTCTGGATCTATCCCATCAACTCCTTATACTACTAACGAAAAGGGTCAAGGTCCAGCATGGGCTAACTCATTGTTCGAAGACTTCTGCGAATTCGGTCTCGGTATGACTTTGGCTAACAAAAAGATGCGTGCTCGTATCACAGACTTGTTGAACGAAGTTATCGCTAACGAAGCTGCTCCTGCAGAATTCAAGGAAGCTGCTCAGGCATGGTTGGCTGGCAAGGACGATGCAGAAGCATCTAAGGCTGCAGCTGAAGCATTGAAGCCAATGATTGAAGCCGGTGCTGCTAAGGGTTGCGAAGCTTGCGCTAAGTTGGCTGAATTGAGCCGCTACTTGGTTAAGCGTTCACAATGGATCATCGGTGGTGACGGTGCTTCTTACGATATCGGTTACGGTGGTCTCGACCATGTTATCGCATCTGGCGAAGATGTAAACATCCTCGTACTCGATACAGAAGTTTACTCTAACACAGGTGGTCAGTCTTCTAAGGCTACTCCACTCGGTGCTATCGCTAAGTTTGCTGCTGCAGGTAAGCGTGTACGCAAGAAAGACCTCGGTATGATTGCTACTACTTACGGTTATGTTTACGTAGCTCAGATTGCTATGGGTGCTGACCAAAGCCAGTGCTTGAAGGCTATCCGCGAAGCAGAAGCTTATCCAGGCCCATCAATCGTAATTGCTTACGCTCCATGTATCAACCACGGTTTGAAGAAGGGTATGGGTAAGGCACAGGCTGAAGAAGCAGCTGCTGTAGAATGCGGTTACTGGCACTTGTGGCGTTACAACCCAGCTCTCGAAGAAGAAGGCAAGAACCCATTCACACTCGACTCTAAGGAACCGAAGTGGGAAGGCTTCCAAGACTTCTTGAAGGGTGAAGTTCGTTTCGCATCAGTAATGAAGCAATTCCCAACTGAAGCTGAAGGCTTGTTCAACGCTTGCGAAGAAATGGCTAAGAGAAGATATCAAAGCTATGTTCGCATGACTAAGATGGATTGGTCTAACGAATAATCGTTATTCATTATATAAAAAAATGGCGGCTCTTTCGAGGAGACCACTGAAAAAGTCCCCTTGAT
Organism: Bacteroidaceae bacterium; assembly: GCA_017558175.1. GTDB lineage: Bacteria > Bacteroidota > Bacteroidia > Bacteroidales > Bacteroidaceae > Phocaeicola. The sequence continues at coordinate 1,822 of JAFYWH010000042.1, read as the reverse complement.
AAAATAGAAGAATGGTATGTATCCAATATTTGGATATGTACCATTTTTTTCGTATCTTTATGACAACAAATATTAGAAGCATGTTACCCATTCAGTCCACCCTTCCATTCAGTGATTATTCAGTCTTGTATGACTTACTAGTACCCAAGACAAATCTCTTGCGCCAAATCAATGACCTTGTTGATTTCAGTTTTATCCGCAAGGAGTTGCTGACCAAATATTGTTCGGACAATGGCCGTATGGCAGAATGTCCCGTCCGCATGTTCAAATACCTTCTTCTGAAGATAATCTATGACTTGTCAGATATAGATGTGGTTGAACAGTCTCTCTACGACTTGTCCTTCAAGTATTTCTTAGGAATGGCTCCTGAAGAGACTTCCTTAATAAATCCCAGTTCCTTATGTAAGTTCCGCAAACTCCGTCTCAAGGACAACGACCTGATGAATCTCCTGATTGAGAAGACCGTCTCGATAGCGGTAGAGAAAGGGATCATCAAGTCCAGGACCATCATAGTGGATTCCACGCATACCGGTTCACGCAGCAATCCTTATTCCTCGGTAGATGTGTTGAAACTCCGTTCCAAACAATTACGCAAGGCACTTTATGACTTTGACGACAAAGTTAAAAGTTCCTTGCCTCAGAAGAACGAGGACAATGACCTAGGGAATGAACTGGAATATACGCATGCCTTGGTCGATGCGGTCTCTTCCAATACCGTATTGTCCAACATTCCCAAGATCAAGGAACGTCTGAACATGTTGAAGGAGGTTGCAGGTGACATAGAAGACCATTACACTACTTCAAGAGACACGGATGCCCGTGTAGGACATAAGAGCGAAGAAGATTCCTTTTTCGGCTATAAGACCCATATTGCCATGAGCGATGAACGTATCATTACAGCTGCCATCGTCACTTCGGGTGAGAAAGGCGATGGTCCACAATTGGAAGAGCTTGTAAAGCAGAGCCGCGAGAACGGCATGGAGGTTGAAACGGTCGTCGGTGACACAGCCTATTCCGGCAAGGAAAACATTATCCTTTCCCAAAATGAAGCTACAGGTTTCGAGCTTGTTTCACGGCTTCACCCCACTATCAGTCATGGCTTCAGAAAAAAGGAAGACGAGTTTGACTTCAATAAGGATGCCGGCATGTTTGTTTGTCCGGCTGGACATATGGCTATACGCAAGGCAAGACAGGGGAAGAAGAATCAAGGAGAAAATCAGACCATGACCTATTATTTTGATGTGGAGAAATGTCGTACGTGTTCAAGGAGGAATGGCTGTTATAAAGAGGGTGCCAAAAGCAAGACATACAGTGTATCGGTCAAATCGGAAGAACACAAGCGCCAGTCCGCCTTTCAAGAAACGGAGGAGTTTAAGGAGAAGGCTACTGTCAGATATAAGATTGAAGCCAAGAATGCTGAACTCAAGAACGTATTGGGGTACGACAAGGCAACATCGTACGGCATGGACTGTATGCGTATGCAGGGTGCATTAACCATTTTTGTAGCAAATGTCAAAAGAATAATAAAACTCTCATAAGAAGGAGACGGTATGCCCTTTGGAGCATTACATTTCCTGTCTGGATGAAACGGATTTTGCCCCAATTGGCAGATTAGAACGATTTTAACCAGAATAAAGAAAGTCCGTCAGATGGGTTTAATCCATCCAACGGACTTTATAATTTAACGTGAGTTCGATATAAGGATAATAAATAATTTATTGATAATTAGGAGAATAGCGATAATTTTATTAAATTTATAGTGCTCAATTATAACATTTAAACCATTACCGCTATGTTCTCCGAGGATAAAGTTACTGAAATT
>JAFYWH010000041.1 GCA_017558175.1 Bacteroidaceae bacterium | reverse complement strand
TACGTTTGGCGGTGGAATCACGATGGTGTACGGTTCACGACCATCGGGTTTCGAACTGAAAAGTTTGTTGTCCAGCCAATACTGATACCATTTTCCCTCCACTTCGGCGGGATTGTACTTGCTTGCTAATTCCATGTTCTTATATAATTATATTAATGATTATCACACAATAGGTTGCAAAAATACAAAATCTCTGTGGAATATGCGCTTTCATAGGGGAGAAAAATAAGAAAAGGCCGGAATCCAACCTGTGGAAACCGACCTTTTCTTTATTGTTTAGCGAATGCTTTATTCTACATGTTCAATGAACGGTGAATATGGAGGCACGTCAATGTTGCCAATGAATTCTTCGTATTCTACCGGTTCGAATTCCATGATGATTTCGAGCTTGATGCATGTGCCGTCAGCCAACTGAGAACGGTAGTGGTCTACGGTTGCCTTAATCAATCCGGCTACATCGTCGCCTTGGTAGCAGAATATGGCTCTGGATGCTTCTTCTTCTACTTCCCATGTGGTATTCTTCACGGTGGTGCGAACTACGGTGCGGCCCTTCTTTTCTTCGGCTGCAGCACGGGCAAACTTCACTGTGGTGCGGACAACTACCTTGCGCTCCATTTCTGACTGGGTGTAGGTTTGGGTAACCATGTTGTCCATCGCATTTTTGTTTGCCAAGTACAATACGTCCTTAACACCTACTACTTTTCCGTCTTCTACCATCAAGCTGGACTTGGATGCCACGCGGATGTCGTTAGCCAAAAGGTCTACAGAAGGTACATCGATAATGTCGGTAAGCTTCTGGATAACATCTACTTCTTCTTCTACTACATCTTCTTCTGCATCAGGAATTTCGGTCTTGGCCTGGATAGCATTGTGAGGATAAGAAGCTACATGGAATACCACGTCGTTACAGTCGCCGTCTATCAACAAGGATTCGTTGCTCAAGTCTTCGAAACCTACGATGAGGTTACCCTTAGAAGTGGTGAACATGGCTGTGTGGTTCTTCTTGGTCTTTTCAGGATTCCATTCGTTGTATGAATAGAACTGGTAAGTACCGTTGTTGACCTTGCTGGTAAGGCATTGGAAACCAGAACGGTGCAATACCCAACCAATGCGGGTGCCTGCCGGGAACTTGTCTTCCAACTTCTTGGTTACCGGGTTAGGGTATTTCAATTTTACATATTCGCCTGCATGCAAGCCGGTGCTCTTGAGCAATGAGATGTTGGCACGAGGGAAAACTACTACTTCCGAAATGTCTTCCTTAGACATGCCGTTTGTGTAGCAGAAGTAACCCAATACATTGTTGAACAACGACTTTTCGCTCAACAAGCCTACCCATACTTCGGCTTCCTTCTCTACCAAGACGAAATCGGCGGTAGTGAATTCTTCCTTTACCTTGCGCCATTCTGGCAACGCCTTGGAGATGGCACGCATTTCCGACTGGCTTACATTGAATGACTTGGTCTTGTCGATGTTGTCCGGACGTCCCCAAAAGTTCCAACCGCCCAAGAAGGTAGCCTGGAATGTAGCACGAGAATCGACAGCCGGTTCTTCAATCAACGAACTCAGCTGGACTTCTGTAGGTTCTACAGCTCCGCCTTGAATGGTGCCATGCAGCAATGCCGGTACACCTGCACTACTCGATACCACAAAGACTTCTTTCACACCTCCTGAGATGACCCTGGAAATGTTGTAGTTACCATTTTCGTCGGTCATAGCCGATACAATAGGACTTGCTCCTGGCTTCTTGGCAAAACCATCGGCAGTAATCTCGAATGGATTTTCAGCATAGACATCGAACGTTACACGATATCCTGCAGGAACGTCGTAGCCAATCTTGAAATCCACGGTCTGTTCGTTAGACACTAACAAATTCATCTTCTCTGAATGGTCTTGCATGCCGTTGATATCTTCTGAGGTACAAGAAAATATCAATGTTCCGGCGAGAGTCATTCCTAACAACGCTTGTAAATAATTTTTCTTTTTCATAATCTTTCTATTTATTAATAGGATGAGTAAATATCATTCGGGTACCTTCCTTGTAGGTCGGGTCTATGTCGATGGAACCGTTCAGGTATTGGGCTATCAGCTTGCAAATGGTGAGACCCAAACCGAAACCTTGCACAAACGAGTCGACCTTCTGGAAGGAAGCAAACACTTTTTCCTGCATGTCTTCAGGGATGCCGCAGCCTGTATCTGTAACGATGAAACGGGCGCATCCGCTTTCTTCCTGCAATTCCAGGGATAGGGTGATGTGGCCCTTGTCCGTAAACTTCACGGCATTGGACAAAAGGTTTTCCAATACCTGATGCAAGCGGGATGCATCGGTTTTCAGACTATATTCTTCGCATGGCAAGCATGCTTCTATCACCACACCCGGTTTTGCCTTCGCGGTATAATAGGCTACCAGCTTACGGCAAATGGTGCAAACTTCCACTTCTTCGGTTGCAAACGATGTTTGGCCGGTTTGCAATACGGATAAGCTTACAGCATCGTTCACAAGCTTCAGCAACATGTCTGAATTCTGCTTGATGATGGATGCATACTCTTGGGCTTCTTTCTTGTGCTGCATGTTGCCCAAAAGTGACGAGAAGCCCACAATGGAGTTCAACGGAGTGCGTATTTCATGACTCAAGTTGGCCAAGAAGACATCCTTGATGCGGTTGGAAGCTTCGGCTTTTTCCTTGGCGATAGAGAGTTCCTTCTCCGAAATAAGCAACAGTTCCTTATCTTTCTTCAGTTCCTTGTCTGACAATTCCAATCGGTTCTTGATCTTCCTGATGCGGATATAATGCGCACAGACTATCGCCAAGACGAATACCAAGAGAATAATCAAACTGGAGGTCAAAGTCAACTTGTATTTCTTGGACTTGAGTTCAATTTCCTTGTTGCGCAGTTCCAGTTTGTCCACCTCGTGGATGGTTCGGAGCTGGTTGATTTGCTTGGAGAGGCTTTCGTTGTAAGTGGAGTCGATGAGATTGACCGACTTGTGGTACAACATGGCGGCCTCCTGTTCTTTTCCTGCATTCAAGAGCAGCTCGGCTTTCATCTTCAATGCGGGCAAATAGTCGTCGCCTGTTTCCGCCAAGACTGTATTGACCTTGTCCAGGGCTCGGGTGTAGTTGCCGAGCAACTGGTAATAGGAGGCAGAAACAAGATGGTGATAGCAGAATACATAGAAATCGTCAATATCTACATATTTCTCTGCTTCAATGATATATGCCTCGGCCTTGTTGGGTAATTTCTGGGCCACATACATTTCTATGTTATAGCAGTTTAAAAGCCACAAGCAGCGGTCGGCAGGGAAGGATCTTTCCTTTTGCTGGCATTGCTCTATCAACGCATAGGCCTTGGCCAAAGACTCCTTGGCGTTTTTATAGTCCTTCAGTTTCAGATAGGATTCAATGATGTATGACATGAACTGGAACTGATAGGCGTGACGCGGATTCTTCTGTTGGTTCTGCAATTCAAGGCCTTCGTTGAACGACTTGATGGCTTCTACGTAGCGGAACGTCTCCATATAAATAAGCCCGATGGTCTCGTAAGAAGCAATCAAGCCATTGGCGTTGTCCAGATCTTTAGCCATTAGGTATAACCGGTTGGCCTTGTCTAAAGCACTGTCGTAGTTCTTGTCGTACAATTCCCAAAAGCAAACTAATGAGAACACGTCGAAAAACTCCTTGTAATGCTCATGTTTCAAAGCCAAGGTGTCCAGTTTGCCAGCCCAATACATCAAGCTGTCCGGATTCATACGGTTGTAGTAGTTGCGTGCCATAAAAGCCATGGCCTGTGACTGCCAATGCACGGAATCTATCGTCTGAGCTAATTGCAACATCGAATCCAAATAAAGAATTTCTTCCGGTGTATTAATCAGTTCCTGAGCCTTGGTTCGTAATGAATCAAATCTCATTTTGGTAGGCGAATCGTTTGTTCCGTTTAAATGCAAGCATGTAAACCAACCTATCGCGAAAAACAATAGGAAAAATTTGTTTTTCATAATTTCTCGATTTTAAACGTAAATCAAATATTCATTCCAAAGTTTGTTATTCTCTTTTGTTAGTGTCCTTGAACTTAGGCCAAAGGAAGCGTGAAGCTGAAGGTCGTTCCTTTACCTAATTCTGATGTAACACTTATTTCTCCACCCATTTTTTCTACCAGCATCTTGCTGATGGACAATCCCAATCCGGTTCCATGAACATTCTCGTCTGCCTTGACGAAACGGTGGAAGATGGTGTCTACCAATTCTGGCTTGATGCCTATGCCTGTATCGGCTGTATAAATCTCAATGAAATTATTTTTCAGCTTATATCCTATCCGGATGTTTCCGTACTTGGTGTACTTCAATGCATTATCAATCAGATTGGATATAATCTGGATGGTTCTGTTCTTGTCGGCATAGATGTAATGCTCGGTATTCAAAGATTCGTTGACCAGCTGAACTTCAGGAGGACAACGCAAGATGAACGAGTCGTATACGGTCTTGAGCAGCTCGTTCATTCCGATAGGCTGAAGGTTGAACTTGACCATGTTGGCTTCTATCTTTGAAAGGTCCAGCAATTCATTTACCAAATGCAGCAAACGATCGTTGTTTTCCTGAATAATCCGACAGAATTCCGCCTTGTCTTCCGGACTCTCGACTTCTGCCATGAGTTGGGAAAAGCCGACAATAGCATTCAATGGAGTGCGGATTTCATGACTGATGTTGGCCAAGAAGGATGTCTTCAAGTATTCTGAGCGTTCTGCCTGTTCCTTCGCAGCTTTCAGTTTTCTGGCAGCCTCTACGGATTCTGTGATGTCACGGCCGAAGAACCAGTAGGTTTCTTCTCCGTCGTCGCCAGTAATTTCAAAGGCTTTTACTTCGATGGCCAATACTTCCGGATAGAGTTGCAGAGGATGGGTAAGTACAATTCCTTGTTCTAAATTACCGGCCTTGAGCATTTCCTGTACCCAATTCCATTTGTCTTGGCTCTCAATAATCGGAAGTGTTTCCCAAATGCTGACACTGGTGATGTCTGTGTCTACAGAGATGCCCATGGATTTGCGGAACATGCGGTTGCCCAAAATGAGATAGCCGTTTGAATCGACAGCAAAAATATATTCGCCGGCATTGTTGACAGCATGGCTCAACAGGGTGATGTCGTTTCGGCTCTTTTGGATGTCGGTTATATTATGAGAGTATCCTTCTGCTATATAATGCCCGTTTTCTAATTTTTCATAGTTCAAGGTGCGGGCCTTCATATAATAGATGTTCTCGCCGAAGCGGATGCGGAAATTTACAATTTCACCAATCACACCATTTTTGTTATTGACAAACCACTCATCAAAGATTTCTTGGTCGTCTGGCAATACATAACTCCGGTAGGTGGACAAGTTGATGTCGATGATACCGCCATGCTTCATGACGCCACCATGGCCGACATATTTTAAGATGTTGAATTCAGAATAATAGGTCCAGGTACCAATCATGGCATCTTGCAGTACGGTTGCCAGATCTTTGTCGCGCTTGGCAAATTCTTTCTGTTCAATGCGTTTCTGAGTAGTGTCCTTTATCTGGCAAAGTACCAACTCGTTATAACGCTGCATAGTGAGGGTGAAATAGAAAGTCTGGCCCATCAACATAATACCATAGTCTTCTGATGATATGATGTTGTTGTTCAAGACATTCTGAAAATTGGTCTGGAATTCGTTAAAGGATGATGGTATGATGAATTGATGTAACTTTTCCCCCTTCAAATAGTCTTCTTGTATAAACCATGCATATGTCTTCGGCAGCTTGACTTCCCGGCATACGCCTTCATTGTCAAGTAGTAGAAAGATGCCTGCTGTCATGTCCAGCAATTCCAATGCGGTCTGGGGGTTATTCAATATGTTTCCCATCATAATAAAACAGTAAAAAATAAAAATGTTATTCCGTGATTATCTTGCAATTGATAATCAAATACAAAATTAGTTTATTTTTTGATATTATCCTATTTTCTTGTGAAAATATTTTGGTGCTACCGGAAAAATGGAAATTTCTCCCTATATTTGTAAATTATACTTTTAGGGTATTTATTAATTAGAATATATGCATACAAGAAAAGAACAGATGGAAGCTTTTGGTCGCTTCCTCGATGTATTGGACGAACTGCGTGAAAAATGTCCGTGGGACCGTAAGCAGACAAACGAGAGCTTGCGCCCGAACACCATAGAAGAAACTTACGAACTTTGCGATGCCTTGATAAAGAACGACAAGAAGGATATCTGCAAGGAATTGGGGGATGTGCTTCTCCACGTGGCTTTCTATGCCAAAATAGCCAGCGAAACGGGTGATTTCGACATGAAGGATGTGTGCGACCGTCTTTGCGACAAGCTAATCTTCCGCCATCCGCATGTGTTTGGTGAGGTGCAGGCAGATACAGCCGAAAAGGTAGTGGAGAATTGGGAACAAATCAAGATGAAGGAGAAGGATGGTAACAAGACGGTGCTCAGTGGGGTTCCATTGGCACTTCCTTCGCTCATCAAGGCTTACCGCATTCAGGACAAGGCTCGCAACGTAGGGTTCGACTGGGAAGACCGCAAGGATATCTGGAAGAAAGTGAAGGAGGAGATAGGCGAGTTCGAAGCCGAAGTGGAAAACATGGATAGTGACAAGGCAGAGGCCGAGTTTGGCGATGTAATGTTCAGCCTAATCAATGCTGCCCGACTCTATAAGATTAACCCCGACAATGCGTTGGAACGCACCAACCAGAAGTTTATCCGCCGGTTTACTTATTTGGAGGAACACACCATCAAGGAAGGACGTAACCTGAAAGATATGACACTCGAAGAAATGGATGCCATTTGGGACGAGGCAAAGAAAAAAGGCTTGTAATGATACAAGCCTTTTACTTTATTCCTGATCTTTCATTTCCTGAAGGATTTTCAGCATGTTGCGGTTGAATTTTCTTTCTGCCCAATAAATCATGTACACCTTCTTGGCCGAAAGTATTTCCCGGTATTTCTTGATGTACTCTTTTTCCAGTTTGGCGATGGTTTCCTGATTATCGAAGAATTTGTCGATGATTTCTTCGTATTCCGTTTCGGTGGTTTCTGTGTTCTTTCCCTTTTTGGCAATCACCCATGCCTCCTTATTAATCTCTTTTTTCTTGTCCTGGAATTCGAAGTAGAGCGGGAAGAACTTGTCGCTTTCTTCTGGGGTCAGCTCTGCTTTCTTGGCCATGTAGGCCTGTTGTTTGGTACGGAACTCGGTTTCGTTGTCTGCGTCCTTTTTCTGTGCGAAAGTGGAGATACAGAAAAGGCATGTCACTAAAGTGATGAAATATCGGATTTTCATGGGTGTATTTATCTGATTAATGGTTATTGTTTGCTTCTGTTAAAAATTGGTATGTCTCGTAATTGTCATCAAATGCACGTCGGATGAAGTTTTCCCATTCTTCTTCCGGAAGCATTTCTGCTTCTGCTTGCGAAATGGTGAATTCGTCCTTTTGTGGTTCACCTACAAAGATGCGTACGCTGAGCATGATTCCGCAGAACATGGCAGCCATATATACCCATGGCTTTACACGTTCCCAAAGGGTAGGCTCCGTGCTGAACGGTAGAGGCTCTTTCTCCGGAAGTTTGCCCATCAGCTCTTCGGTGAAATTATCAAAATAATGTTCGAGAACGCGGAATGGATTGCTGGTTCCTGCTTTTCTCAATATGTTATCTTCTTTTCCCATGATAAATCCTTTCTATATGTTAGATTATTCAATGTTGAAAAGGTTTAAAGATGCTTCTCTAAAAATGTTTCTATTTTCTTGACGGCATGGTGGTACGATGCTTTCAGAGCACCGACACTGGTGCCAAGAATCTCGGATATCTCTTCATACTTCATTTCCTTGAAGTATTTCAAGTTGAAGACCATCTGCTGCTTTTCGGGCAAGCTATGGATGGCTCGAAGGAAAACCTTCTGGGTTTCATCGCCATCGAAATAAAGGTCACTTTCCAATTGGTTCACTACCTCCATGTCGGCATCGTCGATGGAAAGTGTATTGTTGGCCTGTTGCTTGTTTACGTAGGTCAGACATTCGTTCAAGGCAATGCGATAGAGCCAGGTCGACATCTTGGCATCTCCCCGGAAATACTCGATGTTGCTCCATGCCTTGATGAAGGTGTTCTGAAGAATATCGTTGGCATCATCGTGCGAAAGCACCAGGCGACGGATCTGCCAATACAGTTGTTCGCTGTATTCCTTGACGATGGCTTCGAACGCCTCCCGTTGTCGGTTGGCATCCTGCAGGAGGCAGATAATTTCTTTTTCGTTATACTTGCTCATGAGTCGTGCTTTAGTTAATGATGATTCTCATATTCTCCTTGGCCAGTAAGGTATTGGGATATACGCTCTGAGCCTCTTTCAGTAAGATGCTTTCGTCCTCGTATCGGGCAGAGAAGTGTCCGATAACCAGTTGCTTCGCTTCTGCTTCCTTAGCTATCTCGGCGGCCTGCATGGCTGTGGTATGGAAGGTTTCCTTAGCACGGGCAAGTTCGGATTGTGCGAAGGTTCCTTCGTGAAACAGCAAGTTCACTCCCTTAATTTGAGGAATGATGCTTTTATGGCAGATGGTATCCGAGCAATAGGCATAGCTTCGAGCGGGATCGGAAGGAATGGTGAGCCGGTTGTTGGGGACGACTGTTCCCTCCGGTGTAACATAATCTTCGCCATTCTTGATGCGGTTCAACTCGAATACAGGGATTTTATAGAAATCCACCATGTCACGGATGATATGGTTCGGTGTTTGCTTTTCCTGGAAAAGGAATCCGCAGGTAGGCATGCGGTGGCGCAATGGAATGGTACTGATGCTCACGGACCGGTCGTCATAAATAACTTCGGCCTTTGTTGGGTCGATGGCGTGGAATTCCACTTTGTAGCTCATGCCCTTGCAGAAAAACTCCAATTGAGGTTCGAGTAGTCGTTCCAGTTCTTTATGGGCATAGATGTGTAGTGTAGCGGTGCGTCCCAATAAACCGAAAGTAGAAATCAGTCCCATCAGTCCGAAACAATGGTCGCCATGCAAGTGTGAAATGAAGATATGGTTGAGGCGTGAGAATTTCAGCTTCGACCGACGGAGCTGGAGTTGTGCTGCTTCTCCACAATCGACCATGAAGAGCTTCTCACGGATGTTTACCACTTGCGACGATGCGAAATGTCGGGTAGTGGGCAATGCGGAACCGCAACCTAATATGTTCACTTCGAATTTTTCCATGGACGCAAAGATAATTGTTTTTTTGTGTATGTTGTTAAATTTTAGGCACGGATTGCACGGATTAACACGGTTTTAGTATATGTTTACATTAAATTTATCCGTGTATCCGTGACTAAATAAAAAAAGAAGTAGGTATGTAAATACACACCTACTTCCGTTTTATAATTGGTTTAAGAATTACTTCTTACCTTCCAACTGTTGCTTCAAAGCAGCCAAAGCGTCGATGTCGCCCAAAGTAGTAGAAGCAGCCTGATTCTGGATCATTGGAGCTTCTTCTTGCTTCTTAGCCTTTCTTTCCTTAGCAGCTGCCTTCTTTTCTGCCTTTTCTTCTGCCTTAGCAGCATCTTCGAAAATACGGCTGTGAGAAAGGATGATGCGCTTAGCGTCCTTGTTGAATTCGATTACCT
>JAFYWH010000040.1 GCA_017558175.1 Bacteroidaceae bacterium | reverse complement strand
CCTTTAATTGCGTAATGATTTATCTTAAAAAATCCGTTTAGAATGGTTCTAACAAATTCTTCTAAAAAGGGCCCAAATAATTTTATTCAACAAACGAACATCGCTGGAAAATAAAAACTTAGCATTCATGCGTTTTCTCTGAGAGGAAGAATGAACTTTTCAACAACCGATTTACTCGAATACGGCCTTATAGACACGTTTGGCCACTTCTACACAATCTCCTTCCGGAGCAGCAGCATAAGTATCCGAGACCTTGGTCCATGGTTCTTCGATGGCATACCAATCGATCACCGGAACAAGGCTACCATTTAAAGTAGCGGTCAAGGCATCGAAATAAGTCTTCCAACGCATGTAGTAGAAGTCTTTCAAGATGCCATTCCATTCCTTGTGGGCATAGTCGTGAAGATTGCCACGTTCGGAAGCAGCATAGTTGCCCCAAGTCGTGATTTGCACGCGGGCATTCCATTCGTAAAGGTTCTTTTCTTCTGGAGTGCTACCGATGTTGCGTGCCATCTCTGTCCAATTGCCTACACGGAATTCCTTGCGAGTGCCCAAAAGCTCGTCTTGCAAAAGGATGAGATTCAAGAAACGCTTCGATGCCTGATTGAAAAGTTCCTTGTCTTCTGCCTTATATGCAGCCGAAACCACTTTCAATGTCAAGCGACCTTTCTCTGCCAATGCCTGACGAAGTACATCCACCAAATCGTATTCAAAGTTATTGTTGCCTTTGAACTTATCGGCTACTGAAACCATCAAACGGGCTGCTTCCATCACTTCCTTCGGGTTGTAATAGTTCTTCGATTCTGCCCATGCAGAAGCCTTCCATACATCCAATCCCGGACGGGCGCAGAACAACGACTCGTGTGTACCTTGCTGAGGCTTTTCCTTCGGACTGTTATAAATACCGGCCCCCAAGAGTTGCCATGCTTGCTGAAGAGCCTTATTGTCAGCACCATAACGAGCCTGCACGTATTCCTTCAACCAGTCCTCACGAGTAAATCGCTCGGCACGCCAAGGAAGTTCGTAAAGGAGTTCGTACATCATCGGATTGTTCTCAATACCTTCCGGAGTAATACCTACCCCCTTCATGGTCTGCGAAGCACGAGCATCGGCCTTGGCATTGTAGAATCCATCGATTAGGATGTCCATCTTGCCATGCAAGCCCACATTGCCACCGAAGTTCAACAACATACAATAAGCCCAATCGTGCTGCATGAAACCATCCTTACGGCACCATTCCGACCACGCATCGCCCCATTGCGGACGACATTCGGCATGAAGGTCGAGCACCAACATATCACCAGCCTTGCGGTTCTGAATCATCGGCACACGAGGATTTTCTTGCCATGCCTGAATCACCCAAACGGCTTCCGGATTGCACTTCTTCATGGCATCCATTACCGCTTGTCCAGCTGCATCGAGATTCACGCCCGACGTATTTCCCCCTTCGTGAAATGGGTCCATGGCATAGAACTTCGACTTGCCATAAAGTTTGGTCAACTCCTTATAATAAATGGAAGAGATTTCTTCGAAACGTTCGTCTTCGGGTTGCAAGAAAGCCGGACGATTGTAGCTGCACCACAAACCAGGATCGGCCACATTCAAACCCAACTTCTCCTTGGCATTGTGAGGAACCATACCGCAATACCCCGGCAATACCGGATGAATGCCATACTCACGCATCCGCTTTACAATCTTCTTCTGAAGCTGTTCCTGTTGCACATACCAGCTATCGGGATTCGGTCCACCCCATCCTTCGAGGTTATTCATCAACCACCAAGCTGTAAAGCCCGAACCGGATACAAAGTCATTTATTTCATCTTTGCTATAACCCAACTTGGTCAAGACATTCTTCCAAACAGTTTCCGCACCGGTCAAAGCCAATGAAAGGTTCACACCATGCAATGCCATCCAGTCGATTTCTTGTTGCCAACGTTCCCAATCCCAAAAAGCCATGGAATAAGAGAAAGTACAATAGTTATAAGCATAACGATATGGAAGGTTGGTTTCATGGCGTTCCTTCTGCTTTACCGCCGGAAGCACTTCGGGCAAATCGGCAGTCATGCCGTTCCACGAAAGATGAATGCCGGCATGATACTTCAAATACCAGTTGATACCGGTAGCAATGCTCACATAATTGTTGCCACGCACCACCACCTTATCGCCTTTCTGATCCAATTCAAAGAAATCTACATCCGACTTCTGTTGCTGGATGATGAATTTCTTGGAAGCACCTTGATCGATGCGTTCCAACAAACCATGAATAGGATTGGCGGAAAGAGTAGCGATACAGCTTAATAAGAGAAATAAAGAAAAGAGTTTTTTCATCGTCGTATAAAATGTATCCCCCTTGCGAAGGGGGGCAGGGGGATGTTCCAACCGCATGGATACGAGTTCCAATTATGAAACATCCCCCTAGCCCCCTTCACAAGGGGGAGAGTTATTCTTTTAATTACTTACAAGAACAACGAGGCTTCAATTGCTTGAAGAAGTCGTTACCCTTATCGTCTACCAAGATAAATGCAGGGAAGTCTTCTACTTCAATCTTCCAGATTGCTTCCATGCCGAGTTCCGGATATTCCACACATTCGATGCTCTTGATATTGTTCTGAGCAAGGATAGCAGCCGGACCACCGATAGAACCGAGGTAGAAACCACCATGCTTCTGACAAGCATCGGTTACCTGCTGGCTACGGTTACCCTTTGCCAACATAATCATGCTACCGCCGTGGCTTTGGAACAAGTCAACGTAAGAGTCCATACGACCAGCTGTTGTTGGGCCCATAGAACCACAAGCCATACCAGCCGGAGTCTTAGCAGGACCTGCATAGTAAATAGGATGATCCTTGATGTATTGTGGCAAGTCTTCACCATTGTCGATGCGTTCTTTCAACTTAGCATGAGCGATGTCACGACCTACGATGATAGTACCGTTCAAAGACAAACGAGTAGCCACCGGATACTTAGTCAATTCCTTCAAGATGTCAGCCATCGGTTGGTTCAAGTTAATCTTAACTGCATCGCCTTCACCAGCTTCGCGGAGTTCTGCAGGAATCAATTCAGCTGGTTTGTCGTCCATCTTTTCAATCCAGATACCGTCCTTGTTAATCTTACACTTGATGTTACGGTCGGCCGAGCAAGATACGCCCAAACCAATCGGACAAGAAGCACCGTGACGAGGCAAGCGGATGATGCGAACGTCGTGAGCCATGTACTTACCGCCGAATTGAGCACCGAGACCAATCTTGTGAGCTTCTTCCAATACTTGCTTTTCGAGTTCTACATCGCGGAATGCACGACCATGTTCGTTACCAGTTGTAGGCAATTCATCGTAGTAGTGAGTAGAAGCCAACTTCACAGTGTGCAAGTTCTTTTCAGCAGATGTACCACCGATTACGAACGCAATGTGATAAGGAGGGCAAGCAGCTGTACCGAGCGACTTCATCTTTTCAATCATGAACGGAACCAATGTAGCCGGATTCAATACGGCCTTAGTTTCCTGATACAAGTAAGTCTTGTTAGCCGAGCCACCACCCTTAGTCACGCAGAGGAAGTGATATTCCATACCTTCAGTTGCTTCGATGTCAATCTGAGCAGGAAGGTTACACTTAGTGTTCACTTCATCGTACATAGTCAAAGGAGCGTTCTGAGAATAACGCAAGTTTTCTTCTGTATAAGTCTTGTACACACCGAGCGACAAAGCTTCTTCATCGCAGTAACCGGTCCATACTTGCTGACCCTTTTCACCATGGATGATAGCTGTACCTGTATCCTGGCACAATGGCAACTTACCCTTAGCCGAAACTTCAGCATTGCGAAGGAAAGTCAAAGCTACATATTTATCGTTATCGCTCGCTTCTGGGTCGCTCAAGATCTTGGCAACCTGTTCGTTGTGTGCACGACGAAGCAAGAAAGAAACATCGCGGAAAGCGGCATTAGCCATCGCAGTCAAACCTTCCTTTTCAATCTTCAAGATAGGTTTGCCTTCAAATTCACTTACTGACACATAGTCCTTGGTCAGCAAATAATACTCGGTCTTATCAGGACCCAAATCAAACATCGGTTGATAGTGGAATTCTGGATTTGCCATAATGATAGTATTTTAAGATTATACGTTAGTTATCAATTACGACAAAGATAGGAAGGATTCTTGAATTATCGCACTTTTACGACATAAAATAAAAGAAAAAGCCGACAAATGTCGGCTTTTCTTTATTCATCGTATGTTTGATAAAGGAAATCATTGTACGGATACTTCTGTACGTGAAGTTCCTTTACCTTATCATATATAATGTTCTTCAATTCATCCATGTTGGTCTTTTCCTTGGCCGAGATGAAGAAGCAGTTGTCATTCAACTTGGCCATCCAAGTATTCATCAGTTCTTCCAACGTAATGTTTTCCTTGGTCTTCGGAGTCAAGTCGTCTTCCGCCTTTTCCACATAAGTGTAAGCGTCAATCTTGTTGAAGACAATCATGGTAGGCTTGCCTGCTGCACCCAAGTCGGCAATGGTCTTTTCTACCACTTGAATCTGTTCTTCGAAGTCAGGATGAGAGATATCGACTACATGCACCAAGAAGTCCGCCTCACGCACTTCGTCCAATGTAGACTTGAACGAATCCACCAAGTCGGTAGGAAGCTTGCGGATAAATCCCACGGTGTCTGACAACAAGAACGGAAGGTTTTCAATAATAACCTTACGAACGGTTGTATCGAGCGTAGCAAACAACTTGTTTTCAGCAAACACCTCACTCTTGGCCAACAGGTTCATCAATGTCGATTTGCCCACGTTGGTATATCCCACCAATGCCACACGAATCAATCGGCCACGGTTCTTTCTTTGGGTAGCCTTCTGCTTATCGATTTCGGCCAATCGTTCCTTCAAGAGCGACATACGGTTCAAGATAATACGGCGGTCCATTTCGAGCTGGGTTTCACCCGGACCACGAAGACCTACCGAACCCTTACCACCACCGGCACCGGAGCCACCACCTTGGCGTTCCAAGTGGGTCCAAAGGCGTTGCAAGCGAGGCAACATATACTTATATTGAGCCAATTCCACTTGTGTCTTGGCGTTAGCTGTCTGAGCACGCATCGCAAAGATATCGAGAATCAACGATGTACGGTCCAAAATCTTCACCTTCAGCTCCGCTTCAATGTTACGAATCTGCTTGGCCGAAAGTTCATCGTCGAAGATAACCATACCGATTTCACGTTCCTCTTCTTCCTCTGCACGGATAAAGTCACGGATTTCTTCGAGCTTACCCTTTCCCACATAGGTAACCGAGTGAGCACACGGCATCTTCTGAGTAAAACGTCTTACCACTTCAGC
Organism: Bacteroidaceae bacterium; assembly: GCA_017558175.1. Classification (GTDB taxonomy): domain Bacteria; phylum Bacteroidota; class Bacteroidia; order Bacteroidales; family Bacteroidaceae; genus Phocaeicola. The sequence goes on along the minus strand of JAFYWH010000040.1, from coordinate 30,770 downwards.
CCCAGCTGTTTGCGCCAAGAACTCAAGTTCATCGAGATATTCCGTTGTTTTCCGTTCGTCTTGTGTCTGAGTAATCAAGCCGACCAATATCGCTGTTTCTACTTTTGCTTCTGATATTACAAATTCTTTCATTCAGTAAATGTCTTGAAATTTTTCGCAAAGTTACCATTTCTTCATGACATAGAGGCCATTTTTATCGCACAAAACGTTTTTCTTATATTTTTGTTTGTAAAATTCTTCCCCAAATATCATCTAAATACAAAAAGAACATGAAAAAGATTAATTATCGTCTGGTTTTCAATAAAAACAAGCAATTGAATGCACAAGGTAAAGCGCTTTTGCATGTAGAAGCCAGTCTAGAAAAGAAGAAAATCTATTTTTCTACACACATTTATCTAAAGCCGGAACAATGGGACAACAAGAGAAAAGCCATCAAGAGACATCCCCATGCAAGAGAGTTAAACTATATGTTGCTGGAATTCATCATCCATTTGGAACAAAAGGAACTCAACGTATGGAAAAGTGGAGGAGAAGTTACACTCCAAATATTGAAAGACAATCCCCCTTCTATCAAAACCAATTCATTTATTCCCTTTGTGGAAGATGAAATCTGCCATTCTCCCAACAAAGAAAGCACGAGAAAAAACAAGAATACCACACTACAACTTTTAAAACGTTTCCGAAGCGATTTGAAATTCAATGATATTACTCCGCAACTGATTTATGATTTCGAGAGATTCTTATACGAACAAGGAATGCAAACGAATACTGTAGCCAAACACATGAAACATTTGAAAGCTTTTGTAAACACAGCCATCAATAAGGGACAGATAGACGCCAACAAGAATCCTTTCCAACGATACCGGATAAAAAAACAAACAGGAAAACATAGCTTCCTGTTACCGGAAGAAATGCAAAGATTGGAAGATTTGAAATTGAAAGGAAAGAAAGTAGCCCTATCACATACACTCGATGCTTTTCTGTTCTGTTGCTATACGGGATTGAGATATTCGGACTTCACCCATCTTTCTGAAACAAATATCACACTGATAAATGAAAATCCTTGGATTATTTTCCGTACTATCAAGACCGGAACGGAAGTAAAATTACCTCTTCATCTGCTCTTCGAGGGGAAAGCATGGCTATTGTTAAAAAAATACCATAACAAATGGAACGAATTCTTTGCCATCAAGCCCAACTCTACGGCCAATAAAGAACTGATTAAGTTAGGAAAACTCGCAAACATCCACAAACACTTCTCTTTCCATTCGGCCAGACACACCAATGCAACCTTACTAATATATAGAGGAGCACAAATAACTACCGTACAGAAATTATTGGGGCACCGAAACATCGCCACCACCCAGATTTATAGCGAAGTAATGGAAAGCACTATCGTAAAGGATTTGAAGAATTGCTGTTAGAAAAAAAAATATCCAACCATATATACGCCAAGTTCAGCCAATACTAAACCTCATTTTCCGTTTTCTTTTCAATAAAAAAAGAAAGTTGGTATGTCATAATATAAATTTAAACACGGATTTCACGGATAAATTTATGTAAACGCGCACTAAAAACCGTGTTAATCCGTGTAATCCGTGCCTAAAAAGAAGTGGATGCGTATTTCAACACACCCACCCTTATTTTTCTTTCAGTAAGGAACTTCATTCCAACCCTTTGAATTTCAAGCAGAATGACGTTCTGAAGTTCTGAATCTTATTTCACTTCGATGACCAAATAGCGTGAAACGCTCCAGAACTTGTTCGGATTGGAGATTTTCAAGACAAGCTGGCCTTTATCGTCTTTTGCCAATTCGTAAGTGCCTTCAGGGTGAGCGGTCAACAACTTGGCATCCTTAGAATAAAGCTTGATTTCCTTGTCTGTACGGATGTCAATCTGAGTAAAGTAATCCTTATTGAAATCAGTGTCTTCCAAAACTTTGGTCTTCTGCAAGAGTTTCTTCGAGATGATTTTCTGATCCTTCAACTCTGAGCTTGTGCCAAACACGAACCATGCGGCATTCAACGCCTGGTCTTGAGTGGCCACCAACACTTCCTTCGCCTTGTTCAATGCGGTCAAATCAGCCACATCTTGGCTCAAGCCGGCAACAGCATCGTCCAACTCGGCGATGCGGATGTTCTTTGAAGCCAACTCGGTTTGCAAAGTTTCAATCTGTTGGGTCTTTGCTTCCAATTCCTGCTTGAAGTTTTCGATGGTCTTCTTCAACTGAGCGGAAGCATATTTGCTGTTATTCAATTGCTTTTCCAATTCGGCGATGCGGTCGCGATTGCTCTGCAACTTTTCGCTGATGAAGCGGATGTCTTCACGAATTTTCTGAGCAGCCGACGCACCTTCTACCTGATTGTTTTGCAAATCCACACGGTTTTCGGCTTCGTTTATCAAGCGGAAACCTTCCTGAACTTCGTTGAAAGCTTCCATGATGCCTTCCAATTCGGCATCGCGTTCTGCCAATGCCACACTCAAAGAATCGTTCTGCGCCTTCAATGATTCATTGCGCTTGCTTTGGCCACAAGATGAAACCAACAGGGCCATACATACGGATACGAATAAAATTTTCTTCATAATTTCTTGTGTTTTATATTTAGTTAGTCCTCTTTGCCGCTCAATATGATAACAATTTCGCCTCGTGGTTCGTTGGCCGTAAAGTGGGCAATAACTTCGGTTAACGTTCCACGGACGCTTTCTTCGTGTATTTTCGAGATTTCACGACATACAGACACTTGTCGTTCTCCACCGAAATATTCGGCAAACTGAGTGAGTGTCTTCACCAAACGATAAGGAGATTCGTAGAAAATCATGGTTCGAGACTCCTCTTGAAGCGAGAGCAAACGGGTCATACGACCTTTCTTCTGCGGAAGGAACCCTTCGAAGCAGAAGCGGTCATTCGGCAAGCCCGAAGACACCAGAGCCGGAACGAAAGCCGTAGCTCCCGGCAAACATTGCACTTCGATGCCATTGCGCACACATTCGCGAACCACGAGGAAGCCCGGATCGGAGATGCCCGGAGTGCCGGCATCGGAGATGAGGGCAATGGTTTCGCCTGCCTTCAAACGATTGACGATGCCTTCCACCGTCTTGTGTTCATTGAACTTATGGTGCGAAATCATCGAATTCTTTATTTCGAAATGTTTCAACAGAATACCCGATGTGCGAGTGTCTTCCGCCAATATCAAATCTGCCTCCTTCAACACACGGATGGCGCGAAAAGTCATGTCTCCCAAATTTCCTACTGGTGTAGGAACAACGAACAATTTTCCCATTTTTCGGTTTTTGCTTATATTCGGAACAAATGTAAGAAGAAAGTAGTATATTTGCAACGATTGAAACTTAATTATTCAAAAACATGCTAGAAAAGAAAATCACATTCGATAGTTTTATCCGAGGAATAATCAGTGTCATTATCGTATTAGGCATACTCTACTTAATCAATTATCTGAGCAGCGTCCTCCTTCCTTTCTTTATAGCATGGCTGATAGCTTACATGACTTATCCGATGGTGACTTTCGTGCAACACAAGCTGAGGGTCAAGAATCGGGTGGCCTCCATCTTGATAGTCATGATGTCTCTCTTAGTGTTCTTCACGCTCACCGCCATCGTGCTCTTCCCTCCTATCATCGACGAATTCGGAAAGCTGAAGGAATTGCTCACCGCCTACTTCATCGAAGGCTCGCAACAAGCCCACATACCGGGAACGGTGGCCAATTTCATCAAGGAATACATCAACATGGAGCAGATTCAGAATGCATTGACTGAAAGCAACTTAACACATACGCTACAAAGCATTCTCCCAAAGGCATGGAGCATCTTCACCCAATCGGTGAATGTCATTTTCAGCATCTTCACCGCCTTCATCGTATTGCTTTACACGTTCTTCATCTTGTTGGATTATGAAACCATCGCAACCGGATGGATAAACCTTGTGCCCGCCAAATACCGGGAGATGACCGTCCGAATTGTCAACGATGTGAAGGAAGGCATGAACCGCTATTTCCGCGGACAAGCATTGGTTGCATTCCTGGTGGGCGTCTTGTTCAGCATCGGATTCCTGATCATCGACTTTCCGCTTGCCATCGGTTTCGGATTGTTCATCGGACTTCTGAACATGGTTCCCTATCTGCAACTCATTGCCCTTGTTCCGACTATTCTGTTAGCCTTGCTCAAGGCTGCCGATACGGGAGAAAACTTCTGGTGGATATTGGGCACAGCCCTGTTGGTGTTCTGCATCGTTCAAGCCATCCAAGATGCCATCATCGTGCCAAAGGTGATGGGAAAAATCACCGGATTGAATCCGGCCATTATCCTACTCTCGCTCTCCATTTGGGGTGCCTTGATGGGCATGCTGGGTATGATTATCGCCTTGCCATGCACCACCATCATTTTGTCTTATTACAAACGATTCATCAAGAATCAGGAAGAGAGCTCCATCAAGAACGTTTAGGCGTTTCACTAAAAACACAGAAGCATTTTGCCTCAAACGCCCAAGCGTTTTTAAAACAGCTTCACGAGGTTTAAGAATCAAATATTTGCAAATCTCGGCAGAAAGCCTTACCTTTGCACCCGCAATTCGGAAGAATATGCTCCATAAGGTTTGATTCGCTAGCTCAGCAGGTAGAGCACAACACTTTTAATGTTGGGGTCTTGGGTTCGAGCCCCAAGCGAATCACTCGAAGAATCAGAGAGTTACAGGTATGTGACTCTTTTTTTTATGCTCACCAGATACATAGTTTTACCCATTTGTGTAAACCATCCAACTATAAAATCCTCCAACCATTATAAACAAAAAAACTGCCCCAACCAGATTGATTGAGGCAGTTTCTTTTGTTATTTGTAAATAAGAAAGATACATGGAATCTTCGAAAGGTCGGGAAGTTTTCCTTGCCATTCCTTAACGGTTTTGGTCTTGATGTATTCGTCCTCGCAAGTGATGTTGGCAGCAATGCAAAGCTTGGTTTGCGGACGGCAGTTCTTCAAGATGTCCTCCATCATCTTGTTGTTGCGATAGGGAGTCTCGATGAAAAGCTGTGTCTGGTCTTCGGCATAGATGCGTTGCTCCAAAACCTTGATGCGCTTGGCACGTTCGCCTGGCTCGATGGGCAAATAACCATGGAAAGCAAAACTCTGACCATTGAAGCCCGAACCCATGACCGAAAGGATGATGGACGATGGACCCACCAATGGAACCACCTTGAGATTCTTCCGCTGGGCAATGGCCACGACATCGGCGCCCGGATCGGCTACGGCCGGACATCCGGCTTCCGAAATCACACCCATCGACTGGCCTGCCTGCAATGGCTTCAGATAGCCGGATATGTCTTCGGGCGAGGTGTGCTTGTTGAGCGGATAGAACGTGAGCTCATCGATGTTGATGCTACGCTCCACCTTCTTCAAGAAACGGCGTGCCGAACGGACATCCTCTACAATGAAATGCTTGATGCCGAGGATGATTTCCTTATTGTGTGAGGGCAAGACCTGCTCAATGGAAGTGTCGCCCAACGTTACGGGAATAAGATACAGAGCTGTTTCCATCGTTGGATGCTTATCCGTAAATGATGTTTCCGTTTTCGTCCATATACTCTTCCAAGCCCTTTTCGTAAGCTGTCATGGCGCGGAGAGACATACCCATGCTCGAGAAACCGCCATCGTGATAGAGGTTCTGCATAGTGACCTTGCGAGTCAAGTCGGAGAACATCACGATACAGTAATCTGCACATTCTTCTGCCGATGCATTGCCAAGTGGAGACATGCGGTTGGCAAAGTCGAAGAGCTTGTCCATGCCCTTTACACCCGAGCCTGCAGTTGTCATGGTAGGCGACTGAGAGATGGTGTTTACACGTACATGGTGTTCGCGGCCATAGATGTAACCGAAGCTGCGTGCAATGGATTCGAGCAATGCCTTTGCATCGGCCATATCGTTGTAACCGAAGAATGTACGCTGAGCAGCCACATAGCTCAATGCGATGATTGAACCGTAATCGGCAATGGCGTTCAACTTCTTGGCAGCCTGAATCATCTTGTGGAAAGACACGGCAGAAATATCCAATGTCTTACCCAACATATCATAATCGAGGTCATCGTATGTACGGCGCTTGCGTACGTTTGGTGACATACCGATAGAGTGCAAAACGAAATCAATTTGTCCGCCCAACACTTCCATCGAACGCTTGAACACGTTTTCCAAATCGGCCACGCTTGTAGCATCTGCAGGGATGACTTCGCAATTCAACTTCTCTGCCAATGCATTGGTTTCGCCCATACGTACGGCAACCGGAGTGTTAGACAATGTGATGATTGCACCATTTTCTACGGCCTTTTCGGCTACTTTCCATGCGATAGACTGTTCGTTCAACGCACCGAAAATGATGCCTCTCTTTCCTTTCAACAAATTATAATTCATACCTATTAAGTTTTAATTTGGGTGCAAAGATACGAAGAATAAATGAAAAAAGCCCCAAAACTGCACACTTTTCGAGTTTTGTGTGCAATTTTGAGGCAAATTCTGTGCGAAATGCGTCGTTAGAACATGATCTCTTCCAAAGACTTGCGCTTCTTTTCGCCCATTTCGTCTTCGGCATATCCCAGCGGAACCAAGGCGATAGGCTCCAAGTTTTCCGGCAAAGCCAACTGTTCGCGACACTTGGCAGCATCGAAGTTGCATACCCAGCATGTAGCCAAGCCCTGTTCGGTTGCAGCCAAGCAAATGTGCTCTACGGCAATGGCAAGGTCGATGTCGGCATGGTCCTTGTTGTCGGCACGGCGATGCCATGACTCTTCGTGGTTGGCACAAGCCACAATGATGCAAGGAGCTGTAGAAAGCCAGTCGCGCTTATAGCAAGACTGAAGCTTGGCGATGGTTTCCTGATCGGTCACGATGCGGAAACGCCACGGCTGAAGATTTACTGCCGATGGAGCCAAACGCACACACTCCATGATATAATCCAATTTCTCTGCCTCCACCTGACGGGCAGCATATTTGCGCGACGAATAACGCGCCTTTACCAATTCTAAAAAGTTCATAAGCGATTCTGTTTATAATTGACAAAATTAGTAACTTTGTACCATATAAACGATAGAATCATGAAAAAACTAGTCATATTTGATTTAGACGGCACTTTATTGGACACCATTGCCGACTTGGCCGTGGCCACCAATCATGCGCTGGAGCAATTGGGATATCCTACCCACGAAACCGAAGTTATCCGCACCTATGTGGGCAATGGCATCAACAAGCTATTGGAACGCGCCCTCCCTGCCAACGAACGCACGGAAGAGAACGTGATGCGTATGCGCACGCACTTCATACCTTATTATGATGCGCACAATGCCGATTTGAGCGCTCCTTATCCGGGCATTGTTTCGCTATTGGAAACGTTGCAAGAAAAGGGATTGCAGCTTGCCGTGGCATCGAACAAATATCAGGAAGCGACCGCCAAGTTGGTTGAACAATATTTCCCTACAATCTCGTTCATCGAAGTGTTGGGACAACGCGATGGCATTGCCGTGAAGCCGGACCCGATTATCGTGTTCGACATTCTGAAGAAAACGGATGTAAGCAAGAAGGAAGTGTTGTACGTAGGCGATTCGGGCGTGGATATGCAGACCGCACTGAATGCCGGCGTAGATGCCGTAGCCGTGACTTGGGGATTCCGACCACGAGCAGAATTGGAAAGTTTCTCTCCGAAGGGGTTGATTGACAAGGCAGAGGAATTGCTGGAGTTTGTGTAATGACACACCCCTTCCCCCTCTCAAGAGGGGAACCTATCCTATTTTATCCGCTTCAAAAACTCCCGAATATCATTCTCCAACTTCTTGTACACCGGCGAATCCTTGAAGCCGGTGTGCTTGCGGAGAACCACATCGATGCCCAGCAAACGACGTTCGTAGCTGGTGAGCTCGTTGCGGAACTGGGTGTGATGCTCTGCCAATCGCTTGATTTCTTCTTCACGCTCCCTACGAAGCGCATTGCAAACCGGGGTGAGGACTTTCATCACCACACTCTCCATGATGTGATGGCCCTGAATGAACATGTACGTGTTCTCCGGCGTTACGCCCAGATAGGTGAATTCGGCCTTCATCGATTCTATTTCTTCCAACGCCTCCGGATGATGTTTCTCCAACTCGCGTAGCTTGTTCTTCACGCGCTTGTCCATCGCCAACAGGCATTGCTCCGGCTGCTGAACGCTGACATGATCCAGACGGACATACGAACAATAGTCCATCAACGAAAACTCACTGAGATTGCGCTTGCGATAAAACCACACCGACCACACGAAAAGCGGATAGGCTATCTGCGAATACATGGTCATGAAGCCTACGAAATCGATGAGCGGATGGTCGTTGAGGGTGGCCATTACGCAAGCCTCGTGCAGACTGTCGGCATAGCATTGGTAATTCTCGATGGCATAGGCATAGGTCTGGAACACGTATCGGCTGTTGTTTATCTGGCGGGAAGTGGATGTCACGCCCTGCAAAAGATAATCGTAATCGCTGTCCACACAAGCCACCATGTTGTCGCCCAATCGGGATCCCAGCTGATTCATGAGCACAGATTTCTTCCCCTTGCAAAGCGAGTTTTGGGAAGGGAGCATGACCTCGAAATAGAAGTTGTCGTCCTCGAAATCGGCGAAAACCGAACGCCAGAACGACACATCGTCGTAGCTCTCTACATAGGCCACAATCCTGCGCTTTGCCTTTTTCGGTTTCAACCGATTGGCTGCACCTATATATAAGGAAGACAAATTGTCTTGCAAACGCTTTCCCATAGCCACCTCCTTTACTGGGTGATGTCACTCACTTCGGTCACGGCATCCAGCCATCCGTCCATAATCATGGCCGGCGAATGGGTGGTGAGCACAATCTGTACATTGGGGTTCAGTTCGCGAATGAGACCGATGAGGCGCTGTTGCCATTCTACGTGGAGGGAAACTTCGGGTTCGTCCATGAAGAGCACGCCCTTGCGATTGTCCTGCACAAGAACGGTTAGCAAGATCACCAGCATCTGCTTTTCGCCCGACGAAAGCTGATAAGGATAGAGCGTATCGCCATCCTGCTCGAAAAGGATTTCGTTGCTCTTGCGGAGAATCTTCTTTCCGGTCTCGCCGAAAAGCTCGTCCACCAGGTTCTGGAACTTGGTCTTGGGATACGAAATGGAAGCCGCCTTTTCTGCCTCGCCGGAAGTGAGGCACTCGATGATGCGGTTGCCCACATTCACCTGATAGTCCAAGTATCGGCGCTGAAGCTGATAGAGTTGCCAGTCGAGCTCGGACTTCACGTTCTTATCGGCCATCTTTTCCATGAGGTCGCCATGCAGCAACGGACGGTCGAAACTACGGATTACATCGTAATGGATAAAGGTTGCATCGGCCGGCGAGAACTCGAACCGCACATTCAGCCCGTTGTCATTGTCCAGCGAACCGCCTTCGAGCATATCGAGGGTGTTAACCGACTTGTTCAGAATCGTGCTCTTGCCTCCCCCGTTCACACCGCTGAGGATGTTCACATCCGGTTTCAGCTCCCACGAAATGTTCTTGCGCCCCCAGAGACCCTTTATCTCGATACGTTTGATATAATCAGCCTGCTTCTTCATAGTGATACGATTTTCTTGCTTAGTGCTACAAATATAGGCAAATTATTTGGAAATGCAAGCAAAAGAATCCCCCTTGTGAAGGGGGCAAGGGGGATGTCCCATTGGATATGAAGCCATATGCTCATACAAACCATCTGAATGACACATCCCCCTACCCCCTTCATAAGGGGGAGGATATGGGTTTATTTTTTCATCCCGATGCGTAGCTTCGAAGTGAGCCACTTGCGCACTGGCTCGTCGTACAGCTTGAGGGCTGCAATTGCCAGCAGCACGTTCGTAGCATAGACGCAAGCCACCACCTGCCATGTTTCGCCAAGCGTGTAGAGCTGGTTCTTGATGAGCCAAGCATAGAACAGATACATCACCGGATAGTGCACGATGTAGAGCGGATAAGAGATGTCGCCCAAGAACTTGCAGATGCCGGCGGATGCCTTGTCGGATGTATCGCCCGACGCGCCCAACCATACGATGGCCGGGAAGATGAGCATGATGCAGCACATTTCGAAAATGCCGTTCACGCAAATGCCGTCTGCACTTGGGAAGAAAGGCACGGAGAACAACGCGAACAACAGGACAATGGCCAACCAGAAGATGCCACGCACCTTGACCGGCTTGAAGTTACGTGCCATGAGCATACCCACCGAGAACGGGAACATCATGCGCAGGAAACCGCCGTAGATGTTGACCGAATCGCCAATGGTCCAACCCACGCCAACCATCTCGTAGCCAGACACATTGCCTATGGCAAACCACAGATAAACGGCACCGAGGATAGCTGTCCAGATGGCCAACACTTTGGTCGAGAAACGACGGATGAACAACGCATAGCAGATGTTGCCGATATACTCGAAGAACAACGACCAGGCCGGTCCGTTCAGCGGAAACATCTCGCCATTGCCACGCACCTCGTGCATCGCACCCGGCCACGCCGGAATGAAGCAGCAAGTGAGCAGGAAAGCCACCACCACGCCTGCCGTAGGAGTCACCGAGCCATCCCATTTCACCCCGCCTTGCAGCAAGAATGTAGTGAGACCGATGATGGCGCCCATCACGATCATCGGATGCAGACGCACCAGTCGGCGCTTGAAGAAATCGCCCATCGACATCTTGTTCCAGCGGTCATCGTAAGCATAGCTGATTACGAAACCCGAAAGCATGAAGAAGAAGTCCACGGCCAGATATCCATGATTGAACACATCGATGGCCGAACCCTCGGCAAAGGCAAAGCCTTCGAACACATGATACCACACCACCATCAGCGCAGCTGCCCCACGCAGCCCGTCGAGAATGTGATAGTGCGGCTTGGTGTCGGCATACGAAGCCGACGAAATCAGTTTGTTTGACATGTCTGTAGATTTTAAGTTTATACACAATGTTGCAAATCTACAAACAATCACCGACATATCCATTTGACATAGGACAAAATAAACCGTCACTCCTCCCCTTGTACATGTGCAAATCGCATAGCTTAACATTTAACATTTTAACATCGGAGCCCTTGTCCGCCCATAGCATAGAGGTAAACCCGGACAAGCCTTTGGATGTATAGGAATTATTCTGTATTTTTGCATAACGTAATAAAAACCAGAAGCCCTATGAACAAGAACTCCATACACACCACATCGCCCATTGCACTGATACAGAGGCAAGAACTGCTCCTACGTATGGAGTACGAATACGAAAAGGAAACTTTCCGCCAGCAGACCGAGACGATGGGAATCGGCCGGAAGGTGAAGCGCGGAATGTGCTGGTATCCGCTCAGCGTAGGGCGGAGTTACTACAACTCGCTCAACCAACTGGTGGTGGAAGTAGAACGCCGCGAAGACAAGGAAATAGAGCATGTTTTCGAGTTCGGACGCCCCGTATGCTTCTTCACGCAAGATGCCAGCGAACGGTTGCATTACTTCAACTTTACCGCCACGGTGAACTATGTGGACGAAGACCGCATGGTGGTGATTCTGCCGGGAGCATCTGCCCTGATGGACATACAGAATGCCGACCGGCTGGGCGTTCAGCTATACTTCGACGAGACCAGCTACAAGCTGATGTTCGAAGCCCTCGCACAAGTGAGCAAGGCAAAGAACAACCGTCTGGCCGAGCTGCGCGACATCTTCCACGGCACGCAGAAGACATCGACCTACGGATTCGGGCTCACCCGATTCCCCTGGCTGAACTCCACCCAAGAAGAAGCCGTGAACAAGGTGCTGCATGCCAAGGATGTAGCCATCGTACACGGCCCTCCGGGAACGGGAAAAACCACCACGCTGGTGGAAGCCATCTACGAAACGCTGCATCGCGAAAACCAGGTGCTGGTGTGCGCACAGAGCAACATGGCGGTGGACTGGATCAGCGAGAAACTGGTGGACAGAGGTGTGCCCGTGCTCCGCATCGGGAACCCTACGCGAGTGAACGACAAGATGCTCTCCTTCACCTACGAACGGCGCTTCGAGAGCCATCCCGACCATCCGCAGCTGTGGAGCATCCGCAAGGCCATCCGCGAGCTGCATTCGCAAAACCGCAAGGGGGCAAACCGCGAGAACATCCGTCAGAAAATCAACTCGCTGAAAGAGCGCGCTACGGAGCTTGAAATCCGCATCAACGAGGCCTTGTTCAGCGAAGCGAGGGTGATATCGTGCACGCTGGTGAGCTCGGCCAACCGGGTGTTGATGGGCATGAAATTCGGCACATTGTTCATCGACGAAGCAGCCCAGGCGCTGGAAGCCGCTTGCTGGATAGCCATCCGCAAGGCCGACCGCGTGGTGTTGGCAGGCGACCATTGTCAGCTCCCTCCCACCATCAAGTGCATAGAGGCCATGCGTGGCGGGTTGGACGAAACGCTGATGCAGCGCATTGTCCGCAACAAGCCCGAAGCCGTATCGCTCCTGAAAATCCAATATCGCATGAACGATGAAATCATGCGCTTCTCGTCAGATTGGTTCTATCACGGAGCCCTGACATCGGCTCCCGAAGTGAAGTATCGGAGCATTCTGGATTACGACACGCCCATCGTGTGGGTGAACACGGAAGGCATGGACTGCAACGAGGAGTTTGTGGGCGAAAGTTTCGGACGCATCAACAAGCAGGAGGCCAACCTCAGCATCGAGGAGCTGAAGAAATATATCAACAAGATAGGCAAGGAACGCCTGTTGGAAGAGCGCATAGATTTCGGCTTGATATCTCCTTACAAGGCACAGGTGCAATACCTCCGTCAGCTCATCCGCAAGGACGCCTTCTTCAAGCCGTTCCGCTCGCAAATCACCATCAATACGGTGGACGGATTCCAAGGTCAGGAACGCGATGTGATTCTCATCAGCCTGGTCCGTGCCAACGAGGATGGTCAGATAGGTTTTTTGAACGACCTGCGACGCATGAATGTGGCGATAACCCGCGCCCGGATGAAGCTCATCATCTTGGGAGATGCTTCTACGCTTACTAAGCATCCTTTTTATAAACGGCTTTATGAGTATGTGCAGGAAGTGTGAGTGCTCTTACTTTTTTCTTTCTGTCAGCATCCTTACTTTTCCTTTTGCCTTGATGCAAAAGAAAAGTAACAAAAGAAAAAATCAAGGCTGCATTTTTTAGGCTACTCCGATACTTTTCTACGCTAAACAAAAAGAACTCGCTTCGCTCAAACAGCTTTTTGTTTTTAACGCTCCGAAAAGCACCTCCGCTTCACGCCTAAAAAATGAGGCCTATCAACAACACAACATCACTTCGTTCGTTAGAGGTGGAAGCTGTATGCCGTCAACACCCACACAAAAACAAATCAACCAAAAACGAGCAAAGCGAAGTTAATCCCCCACCCACCTGAACAAGCACCGGCATTTAGTGGAAGAGCGTGAAGAAAAATGGAGATTTTTCCGTGAAGAACGAAAAGCCGTTTGAGCGAAGCAAGTTCTTTTCGTTTAGGAAAAACCTCCATTTTTTAGCTCTGGAACGGGAGCCGGCGAATTTTCTTTTTGTTTCCGTTTTTCTTTTGTTCGGGCAAAAGAAAAATGAAAGGAAGCATACAACTAATACACCGCAACCTCATCCATAAAATACCAAGCCGGATAACCTACCCCATAATGCCACGAAGGACACAAGCCGATGGTCTTCACCTGCACCTTGATGTAACGTGCCTTCACCGGCGAATCCACCTCAGCCTTTCCGGCCACGAACTTCACCTGCAAGTCACGGTCTTCGGCAAACTCGAACGCATTGCCGAACGGAGTAAACATTTCTTTATCCGAAGACACCGAATAAGTCACACTCTTAGGCAACAACACCCATGCACCCAACTGATGCAAGAAGTCGGTTTCGATGCGTGAGAATTCCTTCTCCTCACCCAAGTCGAGGATGAATTCGGCATCACGACCTTCCCATCCTACCCAACTTTCCACATATGTCGTTCCTCCGTAAAGTCCATCCGTCAAAGCCTTGTCGGCAATAGGCTGATAACGGCTTTCGGGCTTCGAAATCCATTCCACAGTTGCTCCGGCAGCCTTGCTCTTTTCATTCTGAGGCAAGAAACGCTTGCGATAGAGCACACAATATTCGGCTGGCGGATTGTTGCGTTCGTTCAACGATTCCACGCCCAAGTCGTGCGTACGTTGCTCGAATAATTCCAGCAATTCACGGCTCTTCTGCTTGTCCGAATCGGCTTCGGTGCGTGCTATTTCCAGTTGCGAATATTGCAACGGGAGGCGTGCCACCCATACACGTTCCAACAAGTCCTGATCGCCTTCCACTGCCTTCTCTGCTTGGTCGAAAAGTTCATCGTACACCTTCATCAGATGCTTGTTCAGCATGCCATGCTTGTGCGAGATGGGCGAATCGTATATCCACAACGGCTGTCCGCTTGCCAACAAAGCCCCTTGCATGATTTTCTGATATTGATACAGATAAGGAGCTGCCTCGCCATAATATCCATCCATGAACGTATGCATCAGCGAGTCGGCATCAAAGTCCGGATTCCACATCAGCTTGCCAATCATATATGCACGCATTTCCGAGAAATCGCCTCCACGAATGCCATTCACTTGCGAAAAGTGCATGGTGGCGTGATTCTTCTTGAAGAGTTGGATGTTCTTCTGAAGGATGTGGAAGTTAGGGAACGGAGACACGATGTTGTCGAAATTGATGCCGTAATCCCACACGAAAATGTTGTTCGAAATGGCCGACCAGCCTTCCAATGCCTTCACGAAATATTGGCCGGACTCATTGTCGGTCAATGGCACTTCGCGCTTGCAGTCGATGTCGCAAAGCATGATGTTCACGTTCGGATGCGGCTTGGTGTGCTTGGGAGGCTGCATGGAATAGAGGTATGCCAACGTTGAAAATTCCTTATCCGGGAAACGCTCGGCCAACTTGTTCAGGAAGCGGATGAGATTGCCCGATGGCGAACCTTCATACTCGTCCACCGCCTTACATTCCGGACACGAGCAATTCGTATTGTTTCCATCGTTCTGACTCACCGAAATCATCTTCAAATCCGGATGCGCCTTGAAGATGGAATCAAGACTCTTGACCGCTGCATCGAACACCTCCGGATTGGTGAGACACCATTGGCTATTATGTCCCGGACGATGCTCGCCATTGATGAACGAATAATATTCCGGATGCTCCTTGCCATACTCGTCCGACGGCAGGATGCGGTTGAACGTATGCACCCACAGATTGTCGATGAACATTTCGTTCGGCTCTTCCAAGCGGAACCACATGCGATAGATAGGGTCTTCATTGCCGTAGCTGAATGTCTGACGATATCGGAAGGCAGGCGTTTCGCTATGCGCCAAGGCCGGGAGTTCGATGGTCTCCATCGGTGTAAAATGGCACACATCCTTGGCATAATAAGACACGCCCAACCATTTCTCGAGCAAGGTCACCACGCCATAGATGCTTCCCTTATCGCCTCCCGTGCGGATATACAGGCGATTGTCGGCCGTAGTCAAACTGAAGCCATCTTCGCCCACCTTCGCATCCGGTTCACCAATCACGATGTCTCCCTTGCGGAATTCCGATGCGCCATCTACAATGGGCAATTGCGCCTTGCTGATGCGTTGGACAAAATCCTGCAACAACGTGGCTGCCTGCTTCTCGGGCTCCTTGTCGCCCACCACACAGATGCGGGCCACCGGTTTCTGCTTCTTCACCAACGTGATTTGCGCGCTCAAAGGCGAAACCATTGCGCACACCACACCCAAGGCTATCAGTTTCAAGTGTCTTTTCATGGTAACCTATCCTTATTATAATTTGCTCATGAACTTTTCACGATCGACAATGTAGCGCACATGCACCGCCTCGCCAATCACGCCCTTGCTGTCTTCCGCCTTCACGGAGAATGTCAGCTTACGGCCTTCTACCGCGGTGAGCACAGCCGTAGTTTTCACCGTATCGCCCACCGGCGACGGCTTGACATGCGAAGTGTTCATCATAGCCCCTACTGTTGTAGAGCCTTCCGGCAGATGCGGAGCCACGGCCAGCATGGCTGCATTTTCCATCAGAGCCACCATAGCAGGTGTGGCAAACACATGTAAATCACCGCTGCCCATCACAGCAGCCACGTGGTCTGTAGTAACCACCAAAGTCGAAGTATAAGTTAAACCTATTTCCATATCTTTACGTTATTAATGCAACAAAGTTAAACGATTTTTCTTGTGTGATAACATTATTTTCCTTTATTTTGCGCAAAAAATTGACAAGAAGATGAAAAAGTTATTATTCATATTGACATTTGCTTGCTCGCTGATGGCCATGCAAGCACAAAATGCGAACTTAAAGAAAACCGTAGAAGACGGCATCAAGACCAGCATCCAGCAGACAGAAAACCGCGAATGGAAAGAAGCCTTCGCCACTTGTCGCGAAATGGATGCCCTCATTGCCGTAGAAGAACAGAAGACCAAGAAAGCAGCTCCAGAACTTCACTTTTTAGTGAGCAAGGAACGTTTGCGCATGTATATGCGTTTGAACAAGCCTGAACAATGCAAGGAACAGTTGGACAAGTTGGAAGAGTATGCCGAAAAGGCCAAGTCGGCAGAAGTGAACGAAGACCTCCTCATGACCAAGGCCGGCTATTATCAGAAGTATGGCATGAACGACAAGAGCCTGCAATGCTACAAGGCTTTGGTTCAACAACGCTCGGCAGGCAAGGACGAAAAGGGAGTGGACCAATGCTATCAGGACATGTTGGCACAAGCCAAGAGCGGAAAGAACGCATCGCTTACCCGCGCTCTCGAACGCCTCTACACCAATTGGCAAGATTCCATCAAGGCCGTAAGAGCCGCACAGGAGCTGAAATCCTTACAAGATGAATATACCGCATCGCAGAACACCTTGGCCGAAAAGGAAAGCAAGATCAGCACACAGAAGGGTGTCATCGCATTCCTTTGCGTCTTGGCTGCTGCATTGGCCGGCGGATTGTTGTTCTTTATCGGCGTCATGGTGAAGAACATCCGTCAGATCAAGAAACTCAAGAAGAGCCTCAACATTGCCAACGACAACAACGAGTTGAAGAGCAAGTTCATCAACAACATCGGCTTGCAGATTGCCCCATCGCTCGATGCCATCGAAGCCGGTAACACCAAGAAACATGTACAAGCCTTGAAGGACTTGATGACCCACATCCAAAGCTATATGGAGTTGGAAAAGACTCGCGAAGAACGTTACGAAATGAAGGACATGAACATCAGCACCCTTTGCGAAAACATCATGAACAAGGCGAAGGAAACCTTCAAGCCGGAAGTGGCAGCTTCGCTCAACGTGCCTCGCGTAAGCGTCCGCACCAATGCCGAAGCGCTGGAAAACATCTTGCTCTATCTCTTGGGCAATGCTGCTCTGCACACCGAAACGGGCAAGATTTCATTGGAATTCAAGAAGCGCAGCGCCCATTCGGGACAGTTCATTGTAACCGATACAGGTTGTGGCATCCCTGAAGAAAAGATTGCCACATTGTTCAAGCCATTTGCCGAAATCCAGGACTTGACCAAGGGCGACGGATTGGGGTTGCCTACATGCGCCCTCATCGCCTACAAGCTGAACGGCACGCTCCGCTTGGATGAGGAATACAAGAAAGGCACCCGATTCATTTTGGAATTGCATTCATAAACAAGAAAACGCTTTGACGTTTCGATTAAAACGCTTTGACGTTTTGCCTCGAACGCCAAAGCGTTTTTTTCTATCACTTTTTCCGTACGAACCATCGTTCTTCAATGGTCTGCATCACCTCATACCAATTCGGGATGTAAAGCGTTGCAATCACCGTATTGACCAGCATGCCGAACACCACGGCTGCCCCTAATGCCACACGACTGCCCGCTCCGGCTCCCGTTGCAAAAAGCAACGGCATCACCCCAAGCACGAAGGTGAACGAGGTCATCAGAATAGGACGCAGACGGACATGACCGGCCTCGAAAGCAGCCTCACGAATGGAGTTTCCGGCCTTGCGATAATCTCGGGCAAACTCCACAATCAAGATGCCGTTCTTGGCCGACAAGGCTATCAACAACACGATGCCGATTTGGGTGTAAATGCTCACCGGCTCGCCCATGATCCAACAACCCAACATCGCTCCGAGGATGGCTATCGGCAAACCCATCACAGCTGCCATGGGACTTGTCCAACTTTCGTATTGGGCAGCCAAGACCAAGTAAGCCACCAACAGAGCCATCACGAGAATAATAGCCGTAGACCCGCTCGCCTGAGTTTCCTGATAGGCCACCGATGTCCATTCGTAGCCGAACTCATTGCCCAACTGATTTCTGACCAAACTGCCCACCGCTTCGATGGTTTGTCCCGAACTCTTGCCCGGCGCCACATTGGCGGTGACAGAAGCTGCCTGATACATGTTATATCGGCTCACCTGGTCCATGCCAAGAACTTGTTCCACCTGCATAAAGCTATGGAAAGGCACCATCTCGCCTTGCGAGTTTTCCACACTCAGTTTCAACACATCGTCAATGTATTTCTGTGCATCTTCGCCAGCTCCCAACTTCACTTGATAGATGCGTCCGAACTCCACAAAGTCGTTCACATAGGCTTGTCCCAAGTAATATCCTAAAGAAGAGAAAACCTGTCCTAAATCCAAGTCCATGAGCTGCACCTTGTCTCGGTTGATGTTCAGATAATATTGCGGAACATTGGCCTGATACATACTGCTGAGCGAAGCAATGGAAGGCTCGGTGCGATACTCAGCCAACAAGGTATTGACCGCTTTCTGCAACTCTTCGGACCCCAAGGATTGGCGGTCTTCAAGCTCGAATTGGAGCCCGCCCGTGTTGCCCATGCCGGGTATCACCGGAGGAATGATGCCGAACACTTGCGCTTCTTGTATCACACCGTATGCCTGCCTATTGAATCGGTCCACCACTGCTTGGGCAGCATGTTCCTTGCCCGGGCGCTCTTTCCAATCTTTCAACACCACAAAATAAGTGGCTGCATTGGGAAGTTCGCCTCCGCCCATCACGCTGAAGCCATTCACACCCAAGAAAGTCTTGATTTCGGGATATTGCTTCAAGATGCCATCTATCTGCTTTCCCACCGCCTCGGTGCGTTCCAAGGAAGATGCAGCCGGAAGTTGTACGGATACAATGAAATAGCCATCGTCTTCTTCGGGCATGAACGTGCTGGGCCATTTCACGAAAAGCAACAAGGCTATGACCGAAAGCACAACAAACGAGCTGATAGCCACAACCGGCTTGGCCAACAACCATTTCACGGAGCGGTTATAGGTGCGCTGCATCCAGTCGTTGAATCGGTCGAATGCCAAAAACAGCTTGGATTTCCGCTTGGGCATAGGCTTCAACAAAATCGCACAAAGCGCCGGCGAGAGTGTCAATGAATTCAATCCGCTCAACACCGTAGAAGCCGCAATGGTCAAGGCAAACTGCTTGTAGAGCTGTCCCGAAATGCCACTAATCAAAGTCGTAGGAATGAACACGGCCAACAAGACCAACACCACGCCCACAATCGGACCGGTGATTTCACTCATCGCCTTTTCGGTTATCTGTCGCATATTCACCTTCTCGCCTTTCGCCTCTGCCTCGTCAATCAATCGGGTGACATTTTCCACCACCACAATGGCATCGTCCACCACAATGGCAATCGCCAAAATCAAGCCGAACAAGGTCAGCGTATTAATGGAGAATCCCAAGAGCGACATCACCGCCAATGTGCCGATGAGTGACACCGGAATGGTGATGCAAGGAATCAACACCGCCCGCCAACTTTGCAGGAAGAAGAACATCACCAAGACCACCAATATGGTTGCTTCGACAAAGGTCTTCATCACTTCGTTGATGGAGTCGTGCACCACCTCCGTTGTGTCCAATGTCACCTGATAACGGATGCCTTGCGGAAACGCCTCAGCCAATTCGGCCATGCGTGCTTTCACCCCTTTCGCCACATCGAGGGAGTTGGAACCCGGAAGCTGATAGACCGCAATGCCCGCCGTAGGCTGTCCTTCCAACCGCGAAACGACATTGTATTTCTTGCTTCCCAACTCGATGCGTGCCACATCCTTCAATCGGAGAATCCGTCCGCCATCTTCCACCCGAAGAATGATTTCGCCAAACTCATCGGGTGTAGCCAATCGACCTTTCACATTCAAGGTATATTGAAAAGCATTGCTTCCCGTCCGTCCAAAAGGCTGGCCTACGTTTCCGGCAGACACTTCCATGTTTTGCGACTGGATGGCAGAGAATACCTGCTGCGCACTAAGATTACGGATTCGCATAGCCTCCGGATCAAGCCAGATACGCATGGAATAGTCACCGGCTCCCATCACGTTCACCGCTCCCACTCCCGGCACACGGGTGAGCTGGTCCACCAAGTTCAGGTTTGCATAGTTGGCCAAGTAAAGCCCATCGTAAATGCTATCGCCCAGCAAAGTGAGCATCATGACAATATTCGATGATTTCTTCTGAACCGTCACACCTTGCTGCTTCACCGCTTCGGGCAAAGAATTCATGGCCACACTCACACGATTCTGCACCATGACCGTAGCCATATCAATATCCGTTCCCACCTCGAAAGTCACCGTCAAGGCATACATGCCCGATGCCGACGAAGTGGAACTCATGTACATCATCCCTTCTACCCCATTCACCTGTTGTTCAATGGGGATGCCTACAGTCTGTGCCACCGTTTCGGCATTCGCTCCCGGATAGACCGCATTCACCTGCACGGTGGGGGGAGTGATTTCCGGATATTGGGCCACCGGAAGCTTATTGAGAGTCACCAACCCAGCCACGACGATGAGCAAAGCAATGACCGTTGCAAAGATGGGCCGTTCGATAAAGAATTTGGAAAACATAAGCTATTATTTTTGTATCGGTTGAATCTTCATGCCTTGGCGGACTTTCATCAGCGCCTTGGTTACATAACGCTCATCCGGTGAAAGGCCGGATGTAACAATACGCATCCCATCATCCACCAACTGACCCAGTTCTACATGACGCGTATTCACCACATTGCTGTCGTTCACCACATACAGGAACTTACCCAATTGGTCGGTTCCTATCGAAGCATTGTCCACCAATATGGCTTTCTCTGCCGTAGCGTATGGCAAAGTTACACTGACATACAAACCTGGTTTCAATACCCCATCCGGATTCTCCAACTCGGCACGCAAACGCATGGTTCCCGTAGAAAGGCTGAAGCTTGGCGAAAGATAATTCAACTTTCCTTGCCATGTTTTCGAGCCGTCCGCACCCACCCGAAGCGTCACCGAATGGTCTGCTTCAGGAATCTTTGTATCCGCTGCCCTCAACAATTCAAAAGCCAAATATTGGTTATCCGAAATATCGAAATAGGAATAAAGCTTGCTGTCCTGATAAACTGTTGTCATCTTCACCGGATTGCCTTCCCCGCTGATGTAAGCCCCATCCGAATATTCGGCCAAATCGGCAATTCCATCTATCGGCGACTTGATGTAACAATAACTCAAATTCACACGAGCTGTTTTCAACTCGGCCTCGGCATTGCTTACCGCCGCTTCATAAATCTGTACATTACTTTCGGCTTGCGCCAATTGGATACGGCTCACCGCATCGCTCTTGATAGCCTCCTTCATGCGTTCATAATTGCTACGGGCATAGTCCAAATTGGCCTTGGCAGTCTTGAGAGCCGCTTCGGCCTGCTTCACGGCATTCTGATACAACGTAGGATCTACCACAAACAAAGTCTGCCCCTTCTTCACCCGCTGACCCGACGGATAAAGTTTGGATAACAGTGTTCCGTTTACACGTCCCACGATGTCCACACTTGTCTCGGCCGTAAGATAGCCGGGATAATCACGCGTGAGTGTAACATTCTTTACGAGAGGCTTTGCCACTTCCACCGGAAGGGCTTCCATCCTTGCCGAAGTTTCTTTCTTGCCGCATCCGGATAATAGGACTCCGAATAAGGCGATGAGGTATGTATTTGTTTTCATATTCGTTTAGTTATTTTATGGTTACCATCCACCTCCCAATGCCTGATACATCTGCACCAAACAAACAAGGGAATAGCCTTTTGCTTTCACCAACGTATTCTCGTAAGTCAACAAAGAACGCTGGGCATCGAGCACATTCTGAAAGGGAGTCAAACCTTGTTTATAGAGGTCGAGCGAAAGGTCGAAAGCTTCCTTACCCTGATAGAGCATTTCGCGACACGCCACAATCTGTTTGATGGAATTCTTGTAAGCACTCATGGCATTATCTACCTCTTGCACAGCCGTAAGCACCGTATTGTTAAAGCTATTGATGCTTTCATCCAATTGTGCACGTTGCAAGCGGTCTTCATTCAATCGTTGTCCTCCATTGAAGAGCGTCCATGTCATCGAAGGAGCGATGCTCCAAGTCATGCTTCCTTTCTTACCCATATCCCTGAGGTCATTCGATGCATAGCCAAATGAGCCGTTCAAGAAAAACTCCGGTAACCAATCGAGTTTCGATGCACCCAATAAAGCAGCCTGTACATTGACCTGTCGTTCGGCAGCCCTCACATCGGGACGACGGAGCAACAATTCGCCCGGCACACCCACTCCCACCGGTTCCACATAATCCGGCAGAGGACGAACAATGCTCAATGCATCCGTCACATCTTGTGGATAAAGTCCCAAGAGCACGGCCAATGTATTCAAATATTGGATGACACTCGCTTCGGTTGCAGGGATAGAAGCCAAAGTGCTATAATAGACCGACTTCGCTTGAGCCACATCGAGTTTTGAAACCAGTCCCGTCTTGTATCGGGTTTCCGTAATGGCCACCACCGCTTCCTGCGATGCTGCATTCCGCTTCAAGACATCCACTTCCTGCTGCATCTCGCGGAGGTTGAAGTAAGCCGTTGCCACCTCGGCACAAAGACTTACCATCGTGGCATTGTATTCCTCTTTGCTGGCCGCATAGAGTTCCTTCTGCGCCTTTGCCTTCTGACGAATCACTCCAAATACATCGAGTTGCCAACTCATCTTGATGGCGGCATTGTAATATCCGCTCCACGATTGCGGATTTCCCAAGCTTCCACTCGTCTGTTGCCGATTCCATCCCCCATCGAACATCAACGAAGGATAGAAATCACTTTGCGAAATGCGCCATTGCGCTTTGGCTTGATCCATTCGGTTTATTGCCATAAACACCGAAGGGTTTTGCTTCATCGCCAAATTGATAAGCGAATCGAGTGTAGCATCCTCGAACGCCTTCCACCATTGGTCATCCACCGGCAACACTTGTTGAAAGAGCGTGTCTTTCTCCCGCCATCCGTCGGGCAACGGACGTTCCAAATACTTCTCTGCTTGCTGGGCAAGCATCGCCATAGGCAGACATAGAAGCATATAAAAAACCAAACGTATTCTTGTCATGGTGTATTACTTTTTATGCTAAGCAATAACAGACAAGAATACGTTTGGTTGCTATCTTTAACTTATTTAGCTTACTTTTCCGATGCTAATTTCTGCACATCCAACCCCGTAGGACTTTGGAACACCTTAAGGTCAAACTGGTGAAGCATGGCCAACACATGGTCAAACACTTCGGCTTGCAGATGCTCGTAACGGAGCCAAGCCGTATTGGCCGAGAAGAAATAGAGTTCGATAGGCAATCCGTGAGCCGTAGGTTGTAATTGACGCACCGTCATAATCATCTCCTGGTTCACTTTCGGATGATGTGTCAGGTAATACATTACATAATGACGGAAGATGTACAGGTTCACCTCTTCCTTACCTGTTTCCTCGAAACCCTCCATCCAAGGTTGTTGCTTGAAGTATGCCAACTCCTCTTCCGTACAGAAACGTACCGTGTTCATATCGATGTTGATGGAACGCTTCACCCGTCGGCCACCAATATCAAACATTCCTCGCCAATTCTGGAAAGAATCGTTCACCAAGGCATAGGGAGGCACGGTGGTTATAGTCTTATCCCAATTGCGAACCTTCACGGTAGTCAAGGACACTTCCATGACATCTCCATCGGCACCATACTTCGGCATGGTAATCCAGTCGTCCACACGAACCATATCATTAGCAACAAGCTGGATACCGGCCACCAAGCCTTTGATGGTGTCTTGAAAAACAAGCATCAAGACCGCCGCACCAGCACCCAAACCCGCCAAAATGGTAATCGGGTTCTTACCTATCAACTCACCGATTATTACAATTGCACCGACACAAACCACCAGCAGTTTCAACATCTGATAGAAACCTTTGAGCGAATGGTTCTTCAACTTCTCATGCTCGCTCGAAATGGTATACAACGAAGTGATAACCGCACAAACCAACTTCATCGCAATCACCACAATATAGATGTGACATGCCTTCAGCAACAAGGCAAGCAGATTTGATTCGGCAGAGAAAGCCAAAGGAATCAAAGCATAAAACACCACCGGCGGTACAAGATGGCAAACATTATCCAACACCTTTTCACTGAGCAAATAATCGTCCCAAGTGCTTTGTGTTTTGGAAGTCAGTTTCTGCACCAGCGGTATAATTGTTTTTCTACAAATTCTGTCGAACACATATATGATTAGCAAAATGACCAAAAACACTCCTATGCGGATAATCCATTTTGCCAATCCTTCGGCTGCCCCCATTTGTTGCAACCACATTACCAATTCATTATTGATTGTTTCCATAATTCTTTCTTTTAAACGTCCAAAGATAACGCTTTCTTTTGTATTGTCAATTCCGATTCATTCTTTAAATTTGCAACATTAACAAAATGCATATAAGAATGGAAGAATTTCTACCTTTTCTAAAAAGAGGCAACATCAATCATGTTCACAAGGGCAGCATGGGAACGCGGGAAAAATTGTTTTTTCAAATTTCCTTTGACGAACAAAAACATGCCTATGTCAGCATAGTCAATGACAAAAATACCGAAGTAAACCCTGATTATCGCTTGTATAACGGAGAGACATTTCATGTACTCCGCTCCATTGACACTATCCGCAAAGAGCAACAGAATTATTTTTCTTGGGACGAAACGGACAAGCGGATTTATCTGAAAGAATATCCTTATCTTCTATATCAATTGTTGAGATGCAACAATTTGATTTCTGCCAAATCCGAACCTATATCCGTTTCTGCCGAGACTGCTATTCCTCAGCTTTTCATCGACAAGAAGGACGGTCAAATATCAACCTCCTTCTCTTTAAAAGTGGAGAACAAGGAAATCCCTGAATTCAAATTCTTGACGGACATCTTTGTATTGGCAGACCATGTCATTTATCCTATCCAATCGGTTGGAGAGAATTATGATAAGTTAGATTTCTTCAAGTCTTCTTTCCCGGAGCATTTATTCGAGAAATTTTTATCCGTATTCTATTCTTACATGGAGAATATTGTGCCCATATACGAAAACTACACTTTGGTTTATTCGCCCAACGAAGTGGAGACCATTCCTACCATTGTTTTTGAAAAGGTAGATACGGATATGGCACTCTATTTACGTGTCACACAAATGCTTCCCAATGCAGACTTGGATTTCTTTCAGAATTTCGACCTGCTGTATATAGCTACACTTACCATAGAACATCAGATTATCCTGAAACGCATTTCACAACAATCAAACGAGAGTGCAACAGCCTCCCTTCACAAGCAGATCATGCAATGTGCACCCAGCAAAGCAGCAGCTAAAGAAATCTATCGGGACAACGATTTCTTTATCATTCCACAAACAATAGCCGGACCGTTTCTCCTACAAGCACTGCCCTCATTAGTCAAGGAGTTTCAATTATTGGGTGCTGAAAATCTGAAAGACTATAAGGTAAAACCGGTTGTACCCAAACTGAATATAAACATCGGGTCAGGCATCGACTTTTTGGAAGGTGAAGCAAATCTGACATTAGAAGGTGAAAACTTCAGTCTGAAACAATTCCTCCAACAATACAAGAAACAAAAATACATCCTTCTATCGGATGGGAACCGTGCCATTGTGGACAATGGCTATGTAAAAAGACTGGAACGCATATTCAAGCAAGAAAGAGGGAACAAAAACATCAAGATTTCCTTCTTCGATTTGCCCGAAGTAGAAAGCATGCTAGAAGAGCGGATGAAAGGAGAAGTCTTCGAACGCCATCATAAAGTATTCGAAGGATTCAATGAACTCTCCAAACAACGGATGAGATTCACCCAAGTTAACGCCCAATTGAGAAATTATCAACAAGAAGGTGTAAAATGGATAAACTATCTATATGAGAACAATTTAGGTGGTTGTCTGGCCGATGACATGGGGCTTGGAAAGACCTTGCAGACCATTGCCATGTTAGCTCGCATTTATCCCCAGACCAAAGAACCGACACTGATTGTTATGCCCAAGAGCCTCATCTTCAATTGGCAGAATGAATTGCAACGCTTTGCGCCCCAATTAACCGTCTATACTTATTACGGGCTACAACGCGATATGCAAAAGGCACTCACTCATCAGTTAGTGCTCTCCACATACGCCATCGTCCGAAATGATGCCGAATCATTCTGTAAACAAAAGTTCCACTATGTCATACTGGACGAATCGCAGAACATCAAGAATGTTTCTTCGCAAACCACCCAAGCCATCCACCTTCTGCAAGCCAAGCACCGGTTAGCATTGAGCGGTACTCCTATCGAGAACAACCTGACTGAGCTGTACTCCCTATTCCGCTTCCTTAATCCCGCCATGTTTGGTTCGTTGGAAGATTTCAATGCCCGATATACTTATCCCATCCAAAAGGACAACGACAAGGATGTCTTACAAGGACTTCGCCGGAAGATTTTCCCTTTCCTGCTCCGTCGTTTGAAAAAAGATGTACTGAAGGAACTTCCCGACCGCATTGACCAAACGCTTTATGTAGAAATGGAAAAAGAACATGCCGACTTCTACAACGAACGACGAAATTTCTACCAACGGTATGTAAAAAACACCATCGCATCCGAAGGGATACAGAAATCACAGTTCGTGATGTTTCAAGCGTTGAATGAATTACGCCGTATTGCTTCTGTACCCGAAAGCATGACCGACGGCCAAATAGCTTCACCCAAGATTAGCACATTGGTAGAAATGATAACCGATGCCGTATGGAACGGGCACAAGGTTGTGATATTCTTCAATTATATAGCCGGTATCGAATTAGTAAGTGAAAAGCTGAATGAAGCCGGAATAGACTTTGCTTGCATGACCGGTTCTACGAATGACCGCAAAGGAGTCGTGGAACGCTTTCAGAACAATCCCCATTGTAAAGTCTTGCTGATGACCCTCAAGACCGGTGGCGTAGGATTGAATCTCACAGCAGCCGACACAGTCTTCATCTTCGAACCCTGGTGGAACAAGGCAGCCGAAGAACAAGCTATCAACCGATTGCATCGGTTCGGTCAGAAAGCAAAAGTGCTGTGCTATTCATTAATTACCCAAAACAGTATCGAAGAAAAGATTTGCCTGTTGCAACAACAGAAGGCAGAACTTTTTGCCGGATTGATTGGGAACGATGCTTCTTCCACCAAGCTGTTGACGGAAGAAGACATCCAATTCATTTTAAGCTAAGACAACCATGAAGAAAAAGACATTATTTGAAGATAAGGAAATGGGAACAATACAGTTGGGAGCCATCCGTCTGTATGAACCGGAAGAGAATACTTTCAATCACTTCAAGAAGCTCTTCGAGCGTTTCACCGTACCCGAATTAAAGTCATTGGCAGACAATTTAATCCCTTTGCTGAAGCATAAGAAGATAGAGGTCGTTTCCGATAAAGACAACCGTCAGAAAAAATCCGATATTGAACATATCGCGACAAAGAAGGGAACCATGTACAAAAACGATTTGGTCATCTTGTTGGCATTCTTTTGCGCCGACAGACGGAACATGGAACACTATATCCGTTCTTTGTCGGACAAGGATGTTTTTGCATGGAAGCAAATTATCAAAAACCTGTATTGCAGCCAAGAACAGCTTGCCGAATGGACCGGAGAGCAAAAATGGATTACTCCATCCGATTACAGATACTATTATTATATGGAGAAGCTTCCCGAAACAAGCTGGTTCAGAACCTCTCGGACACATTCAGACAAATTAAACCGATATGGATACAGGGAAACGACTATTTATTATTATCTACCGTCGTTTCTTAGAGATGTGTTCGCTCCATTGTTCTTCCCAGAAACAACAGAATACATCATTCCCCATTATCAAGAATTACCGGAAAAGAATCTCACCGTTTTTAATGGAGAGTTGACATTCCTACAATACTACCCTATCCTGCAAGCCCTGTACGAACAAGGCATTCTGTGCATGGGAAAGACCAAGATGCTTGCAACCACCCTCAAGAAAGTATCCGGCCAGCTTTGCATGAAAGAGTTTTTCGAGGCAGACAAAACCAATCCTCTTTCACAATTGCGTGCCTCGACAATGCTTCCAACCATGGCATTACTGTTCGAACATAACAAGAAATACAAGAAACAACCGGCAGAAGATTTGTTGAAGAATCTACATACCGTATTGAGTTTTCGCTATGTTTCATGCACATCTTTCTTGTTTCCTCATATCGTTGGGATTAAATCTTCTGTCGTTGCCGATTCAACCATTCAGTCACTTATTTTATCGGCTTTCACTGCTCTCATCCCCTCCATGCACGGTTGGATATCTGTTCAGGGCATAATTGACCAACTTTTGATATTTCCAAAAGGAATCAACCCGTTACAAATATTCGAGCCTTACTATATGGACAAACTTAACTTGGTGAATAATGAAACCGGCGAATTTGTTTGCTTATCCAACATCATCAAGCATTTGGGCATTCCTTGCTTGAAAGGATTACTTTATACCATGGCAGGATTAGGATTGGTGAAAGTGGCATACCGCCAAAGGAACATGGACGATGCTTCGGACTTTGACACTTTGCAATATGTCCGTCTGACCGAATTGGGGAAATATGTTCTCCATATAACCCCAAGCTATACCCCACCTCAGAACACTGATACGGAAGAACTATTCCATTTGGATGAACAGCGTCTGGTCATTCGCTCGCTAAAGGAAAACAACCCTTACGAATCCTTGCTGACGGATACAGCCATCCCTATCGGCAACCGCCGATATATGATGAGCAACGAAAGTTTTTTGAAGAATTGCCGAAATGAAAAGGACGTAAAAGATAAGATAGACTTCTTCAAACGTTTTATCAGCAAAGACATTCCGGAAGTATGGACAGCCTTTTTCGAATCATTGCTTCGTCAATGCCATCCGTTAAAGCCTATCGGTGTCGACAAATACGTCATCTATCAGTTAGACGGCAATAACAAGGAACTGATTCAACTGCTTTCTACCGACCCTCTTCTGAAATCCATCCTCATTCGTGCCGAAGGATACAAAATTCTGGTCGAGAAGAAACAACAAAAAGCCTTTATCGACAAGTTGAAAGCGCATGGCTATTTGCTGTAATTCAACTTTCAATTAAAGCTACCTGCCCAATAGCTACGTGTCAACACATACGAGGGTTCATAATAGGCACTACTATTGTAGTCATCGATGATTTCACAGATGGGATGGTTATAGATACGAATCATCCCATCGGCATAATCTTCACCTTCCTGCAAAGTACTGACGACAAGCCGGCTATACACCTTTCCCATTTGGGTAGCTGTAGGTATATGATCGGTATACTGAGGATTTACCTTACTTACATCATACACTCCCGATTGCAAGCCGTATGCTTCTATCCAATCGTATGCCACCGCATCGGGATTCTCGCAATGCAAGACATTGGCCAACGAAAGCTTTTCCTGCAATACTTGCTTACCCAACGCATTTACCACATATTTATTGGGTTGCTTCAACTGACGGGCTATACGCTCCACCATATAGCACACAAAGTAAAGGTCGTTTACCGTTACTTCCTCATCGGAGAAATAGATATTTGTCATAAAGCATAACTGTTTTCAAAAGCCGTGCAATAAAACCCGTAACCAAAATCTGTGTAAAACCCAACAGACCTGATTTCGGGAACCTTTACCGGCACATTACTACCATGATATAACTTCATCCTAATTATCCTCCTTATCTTTTGATTTGGTTACTGCAAAGATAAAAAACAAATCTTTTCAACGCAGTAGTTTTACAAACTTTTTCAGTTATATATCTCTAGGGAGTCTCTATTTACGCATATAGATAAAACATCACTCCTTCACTTGCGTCATTCCCGCTCTGTTTCAAGCGGTTAGAGTGCCGAATCTGTGTTACGGCAACAAACGAGCAAATTCATCACTTTGTTCCTTTTTCATTACAGTAATACAAAAATCCGATAAAACCGAGAGGAATAAATAAGTGTTTTTTGATAAAACCGAGAGGAATAAGCATACATTTTTCGATAAAACCGAGAGGAATAGACCGAAAAGATGTCTAAACTAAGCCATTTTTCAAATTGAGTTACGAGGCATTTATTAATTTCCTCTATTAACTAAACACTTCATTCAGAGAAATTAAGTATCTTTGCCATGAAACTTAGTTTGTTCTATAAGTGTGGAATTTACATTCTTCAAACGACAAACATACATCCTACAATTGAAGGACATAAATCCCATAATTGAAAAACGTATTATAGCAATAGAAGAAACAGAGAAAACGCATGAATTAAAATGCTTTTAACCAGGCTATTAGTAAACTTTTAAGATAATCTTCATCCCATGCTGCTTTCATTCTTTTCCTTTTGACTGAGGCTTTCTTGTCCTTATGGTGATGATTCTTCAAGATG
>JAFYWH010000039.1 GCA_017558175.1 Bacteroidaceae bacterium | reverse complement strand
TTGAACACTACACGCGAACTCGATGGACAGAACGAAAAGCGAAATCCGGCTGACTTTGCCCTCTGGAAGTGTGCTCAACCGGAACACATCATGCGTTGGCCTTCTCCATGGAGCGATGGTTTCCCAGGCTGGCACTGCGAATGTACTGCCATGGGACGCAAGTATCTTGGTGAACACTTCGACATCCACGGAGGTGGTATGGACCTTATCTTCCCGCACCACGAATGTGAAATCGCACAGAGCGTAGCTTCACAAGGCGATGACATGGTTCACTACTGGATGCATAACAACATGATTACCATCAACGGACAGAAGATGGGTAAGAGCTACAACAACTTCATCAACTTGAGCGAATTCTTCGCCGGTTCACATCCGTTGTTGACTCAGGCTTATAGCCCGATGACCATCCGTTTCTTCATCCTCCAGGCTCACTATCGTAGTACGGTAGACTTCGGTAACGAAGCTTTGCAAGCTGCAGAAAAGGGTCTCCAACGTTTGCAGGATGCCATGAAGGGATTGGAACGCATCACTCCGGGCAAGCAGACTACCATCGAAGGCGTGAAGGAACTCCGCCAGAAGTGCTACGACGCCATGAACGACGACTTGAACACTCCAATCGTAATCGCTCACTTGTTCGATGGTGCTCGTATCATCAACACCGTTCTCGACAAGAAGGCTACCCTTTCTGCCGAAGATTTGGAAGAATTGAAGAACTTGTTCAGCTTGTTCATGTACGATGTGCTCGGCATGAAGGAAGAAACCGCCAACAACGAAGCTCGCGAAGAAGCTTACGGAAAGGTGGTAGACATGCTCCTCGAACAACGCATGAAGGCAAAGGCCAACAAGGATTGGGCTACCAGCGACAAGATTCGCGATGAGCTCGCAGCCCTTGGTTTCGAAGTAAAAGATACCAAGGACGGATTCACCTGGAAGTTGCTTAAATAAATAGGTTACAAAATAGCCTTCACAAGTTTCACCAGCATATAAACAGCTGTTTATCAGCATCATCGCGTGAAACTTTATGCCTCCACCAAGCTTCACCAAGATTCACACTAAAAGCATTAGTTGAAACTTGTGAAGCTTGGTGAAAGCTTTAAGTTTCACATGGACACTCTGTCAATCAGAGAGTTATGCATCGGTGAAACTTGTGAAGGCTTTTTTTGTACGTTTATTCAAGAACTCCCCTATAAAGACAGAAACAACAAAAGTTTTGAAGGGAAAAAGAGGATATTTATTAGGCGAAGGCGAAATAAAAAAACGCCTAAGCGTTTCAATCAAAACGTCAAGGCGTTTTAGTCCAAATGCTTTGGCGTTTTTGATTACAGGTGCTTGGCATTCAAAAAAATCGCGATGAAATGTGGTTTCTCTCATTTCATCGCGATTTTTAATATTTAGTTTACTATCGAAGTAAGCGGATGTCGGTTTCCTTCGATGGTCTGCAAGAATGCCTTGGCCGAACCGAAGTTCAAATACAAATCCAAGCGGACCGGCAGGTGATTCTTGTCATCGGTTACATAGAAGGTGATGACTTCCTTTTCCTTCTTATTCTTGTCATACTCTACCAAGGAGAATACCAAACAACGATATTTCACACCATTCTCGGCCTTGAAGTTCTCTTTCCCGCGATAAATCAACGTTTGTTGTTCTACCTCACGGCCTGTGGCCATCGGGAAAAGGATCTTGTCGCCTTTTTTATAATCAGTAGGGTCGAAAGAGCGGGCCTGCAACAGAATGCTGAGCATATCGAATACACAATAGTCCAAAGTATCCTTCGCATAGATGGTCTTGGCTCCCTTTCGCCAACGATGCTGATCGACGATGCATTTACCGTCTTCATAACTGAATTTCACTTCGTCTACCGTATATCGGCTTCCCTCTTCGGCTCCCTTACGGAAATACAGAGGCTCCAGGCGTTCGGTGGTGATGCAAGTCAACGTATCGCGCATTCGGAAGAACATATCCACCGTCTTGTTGCTGACCGAATACAAGGTAGTCTGATAACAAGGCTTACCCTCGTAAGTTACCGGCAACAAATCCATCTTGGCTTCGCCTGCACTCACCCAAATGAACTTCCAGTTGAACTTCAATTCATAGGTCAAGCGTTCACCGGGTTGTATCGCCTCGTTCTTAGCTGCGCATTGGGCATGTACAGACATACCCATCAACCACAGACAGATGGCTCCTAAAAATACGATTAGTCTTTTCATGATGCTCGACCTAATTTCTTTGCACGTTCCAAGTTCTTGTTCTGAATCTTCTTGGTTTCTTCCGGCTTCTGCTTCTTGATTTCATCCAGCTTCTGCTTGTCTACCGGAGTAACGTTGATGTTCCAAGTTTCCTCGAACTCGAAGTTGGCCTTCATTTCCCAAACCTTCGGGAAGTAGTACACTTCTTCCGGCTGGATGCCTTTTTCGACATTACCCGTATCCCACTTTCCGTTACCATTGCGGTCGTTGAACAAACGGACGTAATACCTGGCATTCGGAGCCAAATAATAGAAATCGGCTGTATTCTCGGAACTGATTCGTTGTTGTCTCAAGACCTTGCCTCCGTTATCCAAGAGTTCGACTACCGATGTAGATGGTGCCTCTTGCAAATTAAACAGAAGTGTGCCGTATTCGTCCAACTTCTTCACCTTCAAGGTTTGTTCTACCTTGTTGGTATGCAAACCATACAGACCGACCACAGCTGCCGAATCTATCTTCAACTGATATTCCTTTTCAGGCTCCCACTCGGCCAGAATCTCGTATTTTCTTGGGAGCAACGAATCTGCCACAAAAAGGAATGGAGTTTCTACCCAAAGCGTATCGACCTTGACATTCAGATGAATAGCTGAAGTATCGATTCGCGACACCGGCTCCTCGAAGCTCAAGGCGATATTACGATTGACATCGAATGAAGAAGGTGCATCTACATTCATTTTCAAGAAAGCAGTCTTTTCCGGTTCAATGGTTTCGCCCTTCTTTTCCTTCTTCTTGCGTTCCTTTTCTTTTTCTTCGGCTGCCTTCTTAGCCAACTTTTCACGTTGCTCGCGAGTCAACTTATTGGCCAAGTAGATGGTATCGCACTTCGGAACCAATTGATTCAATGTATCGGTATACAGATAATTCATCTGAAGTGCCAAAGTATCCATCTGATAAACTAAGGAATCCTTAATCCAATAGCAAATGGAGTCATTGCCTTCATTCGGTTCAACGATGAAAGCATCGGCCGAATCGAAATTCAAACCTGTCAATGTAGGCAATGTATCTGCCTTAGCACTGAACTTCAAGATGAAATGGTTTTCCTTATCACGCTGGCTTCTGGAGAAATACTGACGGGTATTTTCTTCCTTAAATGCACGAAGAATGATATCATCGGGCATGTAGCGAGTATATCCTACCGTCTTGATGGTGTCGATGGTCAAGGTATCCTTCCAAAGTGTGTCCTGACGGGTAGCCGGCATCATCGAAGGAACGATGATGGAATCGCTGAAAGCCACCATTTCGGTCTTGGAATCGAACAAATAGTTCTGGTTGCCATCCATCAATGCATAAATGCGATACTTTCCAGGTGCCACACCACGGATAATGAAATGTCCACGGCTATCGGTACGGGAAACACGATCGAAAGGCAAGGTTGTCAAAGCACTATCATTCAAGTTCTTATGCAAGCCTACCTGTATACCTTTTATCGGCTCCAAGTCTTCTGCATTCAAGACGGTGCCCGAAACTTCCATCGTATCAATGGAAGCGCCTGTAGAGAAGGAATAAGTGAAGTGCCCCATCGGGTTGCCTTCGTTATTGTCCACAATGGCATCCGAAAAGTCGATGGTGTATGTGGTACCTTCCTTTAAGGTATCCAACAATTCCATTACAACCTTCTTTCCAACCACCTTGATTTCCGGCTGTTCCAACTGAGGAGGTGAAACGACCACCTTTTCCGAAGCCTTTTCAAGCTTGATGAATTCATCGAATTCCAATTCTATCTTCGTGCTCTTTGCATTCACCTCATGCAAGCGAGGAGTACTCCGCACAAACTTCGGAGGCATTTCGTCGTAAGGGCCACCATCGGGTGTTCCCATGCTGGCGCACGAATAGCCAATGATGACCAGCATCAGAAGCAAAGGCAATTTATGTTTCTTCCAATTCATAATCAATGGTTCAAACTTAACATTTCTTCTATATAATCTCGAGAATTGCTCAAGCGAGGCACCTTATGCTGGCCACCCAACTTTCCTTTCTCCTTCAACCAATCGTGGAACAATTTAGGACGGGCCACAATGATTTCCAGCGGTTGGAGCGTAATGTTCTTATGACGCTTGGCTTCGTAATCGGAGTTGATTTCCTGCAAAGTATTGTCCAATATCTCAGCAAACTTTTCCAATGAATCTGGCATCACCGCAAACTCAATCAACCACTGATGACGACACTTGGCATCTGCACCCATAAATACCGGAGCTGCCGAATATTCCGCTACTTGAGCACCGGTTTCCTTGCAAGCACGAGCCAAGCCCTGCTCAGCATTATCTACCATCAATTCTTCACCAAACGCATTGATAAAGTGCTTGGTTCGTCCGGTAATGATGAATTTATACGGGTCTTTCGATGTGAACTTCACGGTGTCACCAATCATATAACGCCACAAGCCACAAGCTGTACTGATAAGCATGGCATAGTTCTTGCCCACTTCTACTCCTGTCAATGGAACCACATGCGGATTCGGAGAATCGAACTCATCCATCGGCAAGAATTCGTAGAACACACCATAGTCAATCATCAACAACATAGCCGGGTCAGTCGGATCGCTCTGCAAGCCGAAGAATCCTTCGCTGGCATTGTATGTTTCCATATAATGCATCTTGTCGCTACGAATCAGTTGCTTATATTGCTCACGATAAGGAGTGAATGCCACACCTCCATGGAAGAACATTTCCAAATTAGGCCAAACTTCCGCCAAGTTATCCGTTCCCTTGAGTTCCATGACACGCTTCAAGACAGCCAACATCCAAGAAGGAACCCCCGAAATGTTGGTAATATCCTTGTCCATGGCTACACGGGCAATCTTTTCCATCTTTTCCTCAAAATCACTCAACAAAGCGATTTTCTTTTCCGGCACACGAATCAGATTCACCAACGGATTGATATTCTCAATCAAGATAGCCGAGAGGTCGCCCACCAAGCTATTCTTCAAATTATAGTTAGGAGCATGGCTACCACCCAAAATAAGTGTACGGCCAGAGAAGATACGGCTTGCCGGATTCTGTTGAAGATACAAAGCCACCGCATCGCGTCCACCGGCATAATGTACCGTCTGCAATCCTTCCTTGCTTACCGGAATGAACTTGCTCTTGTCGTTCGTTGTGCCCGACGACTTGGCATACCATTTCACTGCACCCGGCCAAAGGACATCTTTTTCTCCACGACGCATACGGTCTACATACTCCTTGATTTCCTCGTATGTCTGTACCGGAACACGTTGTTGGAAATCCTGGTAACTCTTTATATTATGGTAATCATGCTTCAATCCCCACTCAGTATTTCCAGCCTTAGTGACCAACTGAATGAGTACTTTATCTTGAATAGCCTCCGCCTGAGTAGCATATTGAGCAATAGCTTTCTGACGAGGCTTGAAAAAATTTCCTATGAATCTAGTTTCGTTCATCATTTCACTTCTTCACATTTAATACTTCGTGCAAAATTAAGCTTTTATCTATTAATAGAGGGTATTAGAATCTTTTTTTTATAGTTTTTTCTTATCTTTACGGGCAAAAATAATGTGACCATTAAAACATCGAAGACTATGAAGATAGGAATCTTGACATCAGGCGGTGATTGTCCGGGCATAAATGCCACCATCAGAGGCGTTTGCAAGACAGCAATTAACCATTATGGAATGGAAGTTTATGGTATCCACAACGGATTCCGTGGCTTATTGGACGATGACATTACCCCTTTAACCGATAAGGACCTTACGGGATTACTGAATATGGGTGGAACTATTTTAGGAACCTCCCGAGAGAAGCCATTCAAGAAACGATCTTCATCGTCCGAGAGCAAACCAAGCCTGATGCTGAAGAACATTCAAGACATGCAGTTGGATTGCATTGTATGCATCGGTGGAAACGGAACCCAGAAAACCGCAGCCAAGTTGGCACAATTGGGTGTGAATGTTGTTACTATCCCTAAAACCATTGATAACGATGTATGGGGAACCGAAACATCGTTCGGTTTCGATACTGCTGTAACCATTGCCACAGAAGCCATCGACCGACTCCATTCTACAGCCAGTTCACATCAACGTGTCATGGTGATTGAAGTCATGGGCCATAAAGCCGGTTGGATTGCCCTTCATTCGGGCATGGCAGGCGGAGGTGACATTATCCTGATTCCGGAATTGGAATATAACATCCGCAACATTGGCAACACAATCATCGAACGTTTGAAAAAGGGAAAGACCTATTCAATCGTGGTTGTTGCAGAAGGAATCAAGACCATGGATGGTAAGAAGGCCGCCGAATATATCGCTCAAGAAATAGAATACGAAACAGGATTTGAAACTCGTGAAACCGTACTTGGCTATATCCAACGAGGTGGAGCTCCAACTGCTTTCGACCGTAACTTGGCTACCCGCATGGGAGGTTATGCCACAGAGATGATTGCTACAGGTCAGTTTGGAAGAATGGTAGCTCTTCAAGACAATAAGATTAGTTCTATCCCATTGGAAGAAGTGGCCGGAAAATTGAAATTGGTGAATGAAGACCACGACATGATTGTTCAAGGAAAACGAATGGGTGTGTGCTTCGGATAATAAAAAATCGGGTGTATCTCTTTGGAGGTTACACCCGATTCTTTTATGTAGTTGAATATGCAGCTTCTTCGGCTGCCTTGATTATCTCTTCCATATCTTCAGATCGTTGGATAGCTACTTCCGGTTCCGTAGTTTCCTGCTTGGAAACATCCTCAGAAACAGCCATTTCCTTCGGTTCCTCACGCAAAGCCTTTGCTGCAAAGATACTTTCGACGAAAGGCGAACTCTTCTTGATCTTGTTCAAGGTTTCATGAGCAGCAATCTGCTGGGATTCCTTCTTGGAGTAACCCTTTCCCTTGCATGCATGGATACCTTCCACGATAACCTCTGTTACAAATACCGGACTATTGAATTCATCCAATGAT
>JAFYWH010000038.1 GCA_017558175.1 Bacteroidaceae bacterium | reverse complement strand
GTCATCATTTCCTTACCGAAATCGGCTTCCCAACCGGCAATGTTCGGCTTCAATGACTTGAGGTATTCTTCTGCCTTGGCAATAGCTTCTAATGAATTGTCGTTCATGAGCTGTTCTACAGTAACCTCACCCTTGGCGATACGTTCCTTGTTGGCATAGATAATGGCCAAGCCGTAGCAATCGCGGTAGCTGTCCTTCATGAGGATCTTGTTGGCGAACTTCGGGTTCCAGAGGTTGGCACACTCCAAGGCTTCTTCCTCGGTTACCAACTCGGTGTTGTAAAGCGTACCGGCTGTACCCCACATGTAAGCCACGGCATAGTCGGTTACCTTCTTGTCGCCTTGGCTCATCTTGTTCAACTCGTCCTGAATGTATGGCGACAAGTTAGGAATGTAGTCCGGTGTCTCGCCAAAGTTACGGTCGATAGGGAGAAGCATGTCCTTGCGCATCATACGCTCGATGATGTACTCCGAAGGGCACACCACGTCGAAATCCTCGTGTCCGCGCTCAATCTTGGTGAGCATCACCTCGTTGATATCGAACACCTGGTAAATGATTTCAATGTCCTCGCCTGTCTGTTCCTTATACCATTCGGGGAACTCGGCCAATACATCTTCGTCAATGTAATCGGCCCAGTTGTACACCTTCAGGATACCGTTTCGCTCTTCCTGCGAACGTTGGCAAGCGCCCAAAGCAAAGAGCGCTGCCAATAATAATATGTACTTTAGTTTCTTCATATTTCCTATTGATTCATATTTCTCTAAATTGTCATTCAGAGGAGCTTTAGCGACGAAGAATCTCGAATACATCCACGTTTATGTACACGAGATTCTTCGCTTCGCTCTGAATGACATTTATAGGGTTTATTCCTTCTGCTGCTTTTCCGCACGCTTGTTAATCACAATCAGCAATACTAACACGGTCACGAAAATGATGGTCGACAACGGACGAAGCTCTGGTGTAAGACCGCCCTTGCGTGCATCGGCATAGATATAGGTAGAGAGGGTTTCCAAACCTTCGTTACCGATGGTGAAGATGGTCACCGCGAAATCGTCGATAGAAAGCGTGAACGCGAGGATGAAACCGCTGATCATGCCCGGAAGGATTTCCGGAAGAATGACCTTGCGAAGTGCCTGAAACGGGGTTGCACCCAAGTCGAGGGCCGCTTCGTAGATGTTCGGGTTCATCTTCTTCAAGCGTGGCATGACACTGAGCACCACATACGGAGTACAGAAGGCAATGTGTGCCAGCACCACAGTAGTGAAGCCTTGCGAAATGCCGAAGCTCACGAACAGGAGGAACAACGATACACCGGTAATGATATCCGGGTTCATGATAGGAATATTGTTCGTGAAGTTCATCACAGCACGTGCCTTGCTACGCAGGTTATATATACCGATAGCGGCAATACTGCCCAGCATGGTCGAGATGCTGGCTGCCAACATAGCAATAGCAAACGTATTCCAGATGGCATTCATCAGTGAGTGGTGCATACCTCCGGAGAAGAGTGAGCTATAGAGCTTGGTAGAGAAACCAGTCCAGTTGCCCAACACCTTAGCCTCGGTAAACGAGAAAATCATGATAATCAGAATCGGCGAATAGAGCAAAGCCAACAAAAGCCACAGATAGGCCTTAGCAAGAATCTTGGTCATCATATCACACCTCCACTTTCATTTTGGGCGCTGTTTTCATCGTTGGTGAAAAGACCCATGATGCCGATGAGCAGCAACATGATGAGCGACAAGGCAGCACCGTAGTTCCACATACCATTATAAATGTTTTCCTGCACCGTAGTACCGAAGAGCTTGATGTTGTTCATCGTGAGCAACTCGGCAATGGCGAAAGTCGATACCGTAGGCATGAACACCATCACGATACCGCTCACGATACCAGGAGCCGAAAGCGGCAGAATCACCTTATTGAATACCTTCAGCGGATTGGCACCCAAGTCTTGGGCTGCTTCGATCAAGCTCTTGTCCATCTTCTGCAAGGTATTGTAAATAGGATAAATCATGAACGGAAGGAAGTTGTACACCATACCGAATACCAAGGCGCCCTCGCCCAACGGAAGCTGGAGGAAGTCGAACAAGGCTACGGTAGCCAACGTACGGATAAGGATATTCACCCACATGGGCAAAATGAAGAGTACAACCATCGTCTTCGAGGTGTTGAACTGCTTCTGGCTAAGGATATAAGCTGCCGGATAGCCCAACAACAGACACACGATGGTGGTAATAATCGCAATACCAATGGAGTAGATGAAGGTGTTCATCGCCTCCGGGTGCATCAGGAACTTGCTGAAGTTGGCCATGGTGAAAGCACCCTCTTCATCGGTAAAGGCATAAAGAAAGATAAGCAGCAACGGTATCACAACGAATACCAGGAGAAACAAGGCGTATGGCAACGACCAGTTTCTGCGCTTCATAAAGAAACGTGACAATTTATTCATCATCTTCTTTCTCAAAGCTTGTTTAAACGGATGTGCTTAGGCAAGATGGTGATACCTACACGGTCGCCATCGTCCCATACATCGTTAGTATCTACATAAATATCTTCGTCCCAATCGCTGAATACAGTGAGATGATAGTGATTACCTTTATATAAGATGAACTTCACTTCGCCTGTCAGCTTACCGTCTTCTTCGTTGTCTTCCAAGATGACGTGGTTGAAGTCGATGTTCACTTCCACATTGTCGCCCGGCATGATGCCTTCGTGCGCCAAGCACTCGAATTCGCAACCGAGGAACTCTACGTGTGTCTCGTCAATCATCTTTCCTTCGAAGCTGTTGCAAGTGCGTTCCTTCTTCATAACATGGATATCGAACGGCTTCACGAGCAAACCTACTTCGCGTCCGGCCTCGAATGCATGATAGTCCTGTACCATCAACTCGTAGCCTTCCTTGGTCTGCACCAACATTTCGAAGTGTACACCCTTGAAGATACAGCTGGTCACCGTACCCTTGAGCTGAGCAGCATCCGATACCTCGAAGATATAGATGTCTTCCGGACGGATTACTACATCTACCGGCATGTTTTCGCCGAAGCCCTTGTCCACACACTCGAATGCATGTCCGGCAAAGCTTACCTCACCGTCCTTAATCATCGTACCGTTCAAGATATTACTTTCGCCAATGAAGTCGGCCACAAAGGCATTGGTAGGCTCGTTGTAAATATCCATCGGAGTACCAATCTGCTGAATCTTACCCTCGCTCATAACCACGATGGTATCACTCAGCGTCAAAGCCTCCTCCTGGTCGTGCGTGACATACACAAAGGTGATGCCCAACTTCTGGTGCATTTCCTTCAACTCCATCTGCATGTCCTTGCGCATCTTCAAGTCGAGCGCAGCCAACGGCTCATCCAGCAACAACACTTCCGGTTCGTTCACAATGGCACGGGCAATAGCCACACGTTGCTGCTGACCACCCG
The DNA here is from genome assembly GCA_017558175.1 of Bacteroidaceae bacterium. Lineage (GTDB taxonomy): Bacteria > Bacteroidota > Bacteroidia > Bacteroidales > Bacteroidaceae > Phocaeicola. The sequence goes on along the minus strand of JAFYWH010000038.1, from coordinate 4,192 downwards.
ACAACGAATCCACATCACGGTCTTCATAATCCGTCATGCCCACCATTTTGAGTGCTGCCTTCACCTTTTTCTCGATGACCTGCTTCGGGGTTTTCTTCAACTTCAATCCGAACGCAATGTTATCAAATACATTCAGATGAGGAAACAAAGCGTACTTCTGGAATACAGTATTCACAGGACGCATGTGAGGAGGTGTCTGCGTGATTTCCTTGCCCGAAATGCGGATTTCACCTTCCGAAGCGGTTTGAAAACCGGCAATAAGACGCAAAAGAGTTGTCTTTCCGCAGCCCGACGGACCAAGGATAGTCACAAACTCACCTTTCTTCACATTCAAATTGATGTTATCCAAAGCGACTTTCTCGCCAAAGAACTTGGAAACATTCTGAACTTCAATGATATAATTACTCTGTTGCATATTCTTTTAAATGTAGAGCGCAAAGATAGAAAAATAATCATTATATTTGCACAAAATTATATAAAACATTCAATTGATATGAAAAAAGTAGTTTATTTGTTTGCAGCTGGAACGATTGCTTTGGCTGCTTGTAGCAATGACCCGGCTTATAAGATTTCGGGTACTATCGAAAATGTTGTTGATGGCGAATACGTATTCTTGCAGGAAGCAAAGGGTAGAGAACTCATCAAGTTGGACTCTGCAGTGGTAACTAACGGTGCTTTCGAATTCAACGGCCGTCAGGATGCAGCTGTAAACCGCTACATCACTTACACTCCGGCAGAAGGTCGCGGTCCACGTGTTGACTTCTTCTTGGAAAACGGTAACATCGCTGTAGTTATGGGCGAAAACGCTTCTGTAACTGGTACTCCTAACAACGACATCTACCAGGCTTACAAGTCAGAATCTATGGCCTTGAACAAGGAAATGAGAGCTTTGTATGCTAAGACTAAGGAAGAAGGCGTTACCGAAGAACAGAAGGCTGAAATCGAAAAGCAGTACGAAGAATTGAGCAACAAGTTGGATGCTTTGACTTTCAACACTATCGATGCTAACATCACTAACCCGGTAGGTATCCACTTGTGGCCAGGTAACTCTTACAGCATGGAGTTGGATCAGTTGAAGGCATTGGCCACTAAGGTTCCTGCTGAATTCCAAAGCAACGAACGCATCGCTAAGTTGCTCGACCGTATCAAGGTTCTTGAAAAGACTGCTGTAGGTCAGAAGTTCACAGACTTCACTTTGCCTTCACCAGAAGGTGAACCTGTAAAGTTGGCTGACATCATCGCTAAGAACAAGTACACTTTGATTGACTTCTGGGCAAGCTGGTGTGGTCCTTGCCGTGCAGAAATGCCTAACGTAGTAGCTGCTTACAAGGAATACAACAAGAAGGGCTTCGGTATCGTAGGTGTATCTCTCGACAGCGACGCAGAAGCATGGAAGAAGGCTATCAAGGATATGGGTATGACATGGGATCACATGTCTGACGTGAAGGGCTGGCAATGCGAAGGCGCTGCTCTCTACGGCGTAAACTCAATCCCTGCTACTGTATTGGTTGCTCAAGATGGTACTATCATCGCTCGTAACCTCCGCGGTGAAGCTATCAAGGAAAAGTTGGCTGAATTGTTGAAGTAATTCACTATTCCTTAATAAATAAAAGGCTGCAAGTTTTCGGACTTACAGCCTTTTTTGGTGATGCATTAAAGCTTTCTCATTCACCAATAATCTTCCAATATCCTAATGTCTTACTACCGACACGAACAATAAGACCTTCTTTCTTTAGTAGTGCCAATTTGTTTTTAATTGTCTTTTCGGACAAAGCCATACCCTCACTTAACTGTTTTATTGTTATATTAGGATGTTGTTTAATCATTTCCAATATGCTTTGGGTAATCTTTGGGTAATCTTTGGGTAATTTTCTGCATTTTCCTTCAAAGTAACCACATTACCACATCCTTCATGCACCGGAATATACATCAAGAAATAGCTTCTATCCTCATCCGTTTCAATCGATGCTTTGGGTGAACCATTCTTCAAGAGCTCATCTTGAATGGTAGGAATACCTGTACAACGATATCGGAGAAAGAAAAGTAGGGAACTGTCTTTTTTTTACAACCAAACAAAAACACCTCCACATCTTCAAGAACTTCATTCTTGTTGAAAATCTGGAGGTTACAATGAACTTCCCGAATGAAGTTCCGTCATTCGCGACTTACCCTATAATGCCCTGACAGAGGGAAGTAAAAAGATGCCTGATATGGCCGGGATATGTTAAAGTGCCATCCTTTCCCCGCTGTTGCAATAGGGCGGAGAGCCGTAGCATTACTCAACGCTGCAAAGCTGCTGCATTTCCTTGGTGGTGATATAGTCGTGCTCCTTGAAAGCACTGCATCGGGCAATATCCTGAATCAAGTCGCAAGTGGTCATTTTACCCGTCACTACAGAACGGGCATTTTTCATCGCCTTTCGGCTGAGGGGTACAGAACGAATCACACAAAGCTACCATATAATTTCTGTTTAGGTTCAGGTACCCTAATGATAACTTCCCGAATAATTTTCAATAACTCCTATTCATATTAGCTTCGTCACAAATGTGACGGAATAAATGCACATTATATTACGGAGTTACTTCACAAATATGAGGGAGATTCATAACAACTGTGCATAGGAAAAGATACCTCCAACAATATACTATATTTATAGGAGGTATCAAGTAATATGAACAGAACTTTTTGAGGGTAAGGTTTTCTATATCGCACCTACTTTAAAATTTGGAAACCACTATTTCTGATTATTAGCTGCTATATATCCAACCGAAACAAGAAGCCTTAAAATGGCGAACATGATTATTTGAATGATCTTCATACGGGAAGTTCATTATAACCTCCAGATTTTCAACAAGAATGAAGTTCTTGAAGATGTGGAGGTGTTTGAAAATAGTTCAAAAAAACAGAAGATATTCTTTTATTTTATCTTGCTAACTTCTCCCAAATCTTTTCATGTATCTGCTCCTTCGGCAAGAAGTTTCCTTCGGCATCGAAGCAGTCTACTTTCTCGAAATCTTCGCGGGCATCCAGCAATTTTAAATATTCCTTATAAACATTTTCTTGCAAAGTGAGCGACTTTTCGTGAATATCTTCCTTGCCATTCAAGTAGTCTCGATCATCGCCTGTACGGATTTCCGAAAGGTTTTTCTTGATGAACTCCAATGGCACACTCAAGAAAAGGGTCTTGTCCGGCATCGGGAGAGCATTGCGGTTGAACTCGAAATCGAGAATCCATTTGCTCAGACTCTCCTTCTCCCCTTCCTCGCTCAACTTGGCACACTGGTAAGCAATGTTGGAATACACATAACGGTCGGCAATCACATAATAGCCTTCTTCCAGCCAATCGATGATGGTAGAGATATGCTCCATGCGGTCGTTGGCAAAAAGCAAGGCCACCAACTTAGGATGTACCCCTTCTACAGTACCGAACTCGCCACGCAAGAACTCGGCCACCAACTCGCCATACACTCCCTTGTTCAACATCGGGAAGTGGATATATTTGTAAGGAATGTTTCTTTTCTCCAAGGCTTGCTTCAGACACTCCATCTGTGTGGTCTTGCCACAACCGTCCAAGCCTTCAATCACCCAAAATTTACCTTTCATAATTTTCGTTTTTACTATTGGGGCAAAGATAACAAAAAAAAGAGCCACCCCAAAAAGGAGTGACTCTCTTTCTATCGTAGATTTTATAAATCCAAGGATTAGTTGAACCAACGAACGTAGCAGAAGTCCTGACGGTGAGGAAGTGCTTCGTTCTTCGGATACATACGGTAAGCAACCTTGAAGTCACCAGCGTTGTCGAAGCTGAACTTAGCAGAGAATGTATAGAGGTTACCTTCGTTCTTCACAACTTCCATCGGAGTTACTGAGTAAACACATTCCTTACCTTCTGAGTTCTTGTGCAATGCAACTACTTCGATACCGATAGCATCGTTCAAGCCCTTTTCATCTACTACGTGAGTGATAGTATATTCTACACCACTTTCGATGTTACCGTTCACGATGTTTTCGCACTTTTCAGTAGATACTACTTCGATAGCATCCCACTTTTCAGCTACAGCTTCCTTCCAAGCAGCGATTTCCTTAGCCTTAGCATAGTCATTAGCTACCAATTCAGCGTGACGCTTAGCTTCCTTGCAGTAGAACTTAGTGAAGTAGTCATCCAACTGACGCTTCATTGTGTAGTGAGGAG
>JAFYWH010000037.1 GCA_017558175.1 Bacteroidaceae bacterium | reverse complement strand
TAATATTATGGAACAATAGCCGCACTTGTAAGACTATGAGTGCTATTCTTTCTTGTCTATCAAAAAACTCAAATACTAAAATTGAATATAAACAATGTTCTACGGTAATGTAGAACGCTTAATATTTACGTATGAAAAATAAAAACAACAGATATGAAAACAATCAAAGAACTACAAGACGAAGTAATTGAAGAATTCAGCGACTTCGACGATTGGATGGACAAGTACCAATTGCTGATTGACCTCGGCAATGAACAAGAACCGCTTGCTCCTGAATATAAAAATGACCAAAACCTCATCGACGGATGCCAAAGTCGCGTATGGTTACAAGCCGACTTGGTGGATGGTAAAGTAGAGTTTCAAGCCGAAAGCGATGCCTTAATTGTAAAGGGTATCATCGCCCTCTTGATTAAAGTCGTATCCGGCCACACTCCGGATGAAATCTTGGAAAACGAACTTTACTTCATCGAAGCCATCGGATTGAAAGATCACCTCTCGCCTACCCGTAGCAACGGACTCTTGGCCATGGTGAAGCAAATGCGCATGTATGCTTTGGCCTTCAAGGCAAAGATGGCATAAGACAATAAAAGCACGGCAAACACCGTGCTTTTTTATTTTACTTTCTACATTTTATCATTACCTTGCTTTCATCTGCCAAAGTCGTGGCGAAAAGGTAGTCCTCGCCTCCTTCTTTCAACTTCAAGCGCTTGCGAAGATCCGCAACAGACGATGGGAAATTACGAATAGTGAGATTCGCCTTTTCCATGCCCTGCAAGAACTCCTTCAGTTCCTTTTTTCCGAAACCGCTAACCGCCTCTACCTTGAAACGACGACCGGGGAAATCTTCAATAAACTGTTCCGATGTATATAAATGACTGCTTGCATGAAGTTTCTTACAAGCATAGATTTGAGTCAACGAACGATAAGCACCGGCTTTCAAGATGGAAGCATTAGGTTCATAGAGATAAGCACCGACCTCTGTAGCCAACGGGCAATCGGACGTGCGTTCCTGCTCTTGTGTGAAAGAAAAACTTTGATGCTCGGATGCGTTGACAATATGCTCGCAATGAATGGTGATATCCAATGAAGCGGATTCCTTTTGCAAGATAAGCAAAAGTTCCTTACATTCATTGTTCACCGAAACGATATGTACTTCCCGCACATATTTCAAATGCTTCAAAGCCAACGAAAGGTCGAGCATAGGCGAAAGTTTGACCATCACCTTCTTGGCCTTTTCTACCAACAAATCCTCCAAGGCCGAAACATCCGGTTCGCAATCGGCTATGGCTACCGTTTTGCCTCCATGACCATCGCGACGGGCTGGATCGAGGAACAGACAATCCACCGGTTGCATCTGCTTCAAGTATTCTACCCCGTCTTCGTTATGCACACCAATGCTTAACCCCAACAAAGGGAAGTTATGCTTGGCCAATTCGCAAAGCTCGGCTTGGCGCTCCACATAGTCGGCTTGCTTGAACTTGCGGGAAAGGAACGAGCAATCGATACCGAAACCACCCGTAAGGTCGGCAAAACTATCACCTTCCACCAAACCTGCCTTATAGATGGCCGTAGCTTCGGACGAGCATTGCTCCATCGACAAATGCTTAGGATAAAGCAATCCTTCGGTGCGATACCATGATGGCACCTTCGCCTCGGCTATCTGACGACCGGCTATCTGCACCACGGCCATAGCCATATCCACCTGCGGATATTTCTTTGCTTGCAAAGCCAACGAACGGACATCTGCACGAGCGTTTTCTTCAATAAAGCGGAGAGTTTCGGGTGAGATTTGCATAATTCATGTTTTTACGTTCGGCAAAGATAAGGTTTTTCTTTACCTTTGTCACAAACAAACGGAACATTATGACGAAAGCATTGTTTTTTGATATCGACGGTACGCTGGTAAGCTTCCAGACACACGTCATTCCTGCCTCAACCATCGAGGCTCTGACCCTTGCACACGAAAAAGGCATCCAGATATTCATTGCCACCGGTCGCCCTACCCTTATCATTAATAACCTGGGCGAACTTCAGAGCCGAGGCTTGATAGACGGATACATCACCATGAATGGCGGGTATTGCTATGTAGGCGACGAAATAGTTTACAAAAGCCATATTCCGGCAAAGGATGTGCAGACCATTGCCCAACTTTGCCAAGCCAACAACTATCCGTGTATTTTCGTGGGCGAACACGATGCATCCGTTTGTCAACCGAATGACTTGCTCCGTTACATTTTCTATGAACACTTGGGAGTAAAGGAATTTCCGGAAGAAACATTCGAGAAGGCTATCCAACGCGATGTCTATCAGATTACGCCATTCTTCAATCCGGAAGAGGAAAAGGAAGTGCTTCCGCTCGTTCATCATTGTGAGTTCGGACGCTGGCATCCAGCTTTTGTTGACATTACCGCCATCGGGAATACCAAGCAGAACGGCATCGATGAGTTCATCAAACGTTTCGGATTCAAATTGGAAGAAACCATGGCCTTTGGTGATGGTGGAAACGACATCGGCATGCTTCGACATGCAGGTATCGGCATTGCCATGGGAAATGCCAAGGATGACGTAAAGGCAGTAGCCGACTATGTGACTGATAGTGTGGATGAAGATGGTATCTTCAAGGCACTCAAACATTTTAATGTGATTTAATAGGAACCATACGATGAGAAACATACTCCTACTCTGCCTATTGCTTTGCACCATGCAAGTGATGGCACAAGAAAAGACGAATGTTAAAAACGGAGAGTTCTGGGGAAAGTCGGAAGCCTACCTGCATAAACAAGCATTCCAAATGTTCGGCCTTATCGATGAGGCTTTGACCGAAAACCCTCCGGTAGTTGGTGCACCTATGGTTCGCAAACTTGCCCTCTACAACCTCGATGCCATGCTTCATGAAACGAAGTATGACGATACGGAGCCATTCTACAACTTTGTAGACTCACGCATACAAAAGTTATTGGCCGAATTGGACAAACCCGTAAAGAAAAGCTTGAAAATATTCAAGGTATACAACGATGGCTTTATTGCCCGCACCCAATCTACTACCATTGCATTCGATGTAGTGCGTGGAGTCATTCAAGGAAAAGAAATTATACACGAAGAATTCATCAAGCAGATTGTTGAACATTGCGATATTCTTTTCCTTACCCACAACCACGGTGATCATGCCGATCGCCTTGTAGCCAACTTGTTTATTGAAGCAGGGAAACCAGTCATTGCTCCGACCAACATTTGGCCAGACGATGAGAATATTCAACATCTTCGTTCGGATGAAGTTATCGAACAAGAGATTGTGTTGAACAATGGCAAGAAACTTCAAGTCAAGATTCTTCCGGGCCATCAGAGCGACATGATGAACAATATCTATGTGGTAACCACAGAAGACAAGAAAACCATCGTTCAAACGGGCGACCAATATAATAAGGAGGACATGAATTGGTTGGTTAACATTCATCAAGAAATTCCGCGCCCCGATGCCTTGTTGGTAAATTGCTGGACGCACCGCATGAATGACTTGGTAGAAGGGTTTGCTTCCAAGTGCGTCATCACCGGACATGAAAATGAAATGGGACATACCATCGACCATCGCGAAGCCTTTTGGCTGACCTTCCAGAAGATGGAGGAAATCAAGCGTGACTACATCGTTATGGGATGGGGAGAATGGTTCTTATGCAAATAATCAAGAAGATAAGACTGATATTGCTCCTTTTGGGCATCATCTTCACCATGTCCTGCCGATACATGCCGGACATGGCAGAGGGATATGCCCGAATGATTTATCCTCCGTTATCGGCTGCATTATCAGCTTTTTCCTCCCTCTTTCCTTTCCCTTTAATGGAAGTGTTCGTGGTAAGCCTCATTCTTGCGCTTATCATTTATCCGATACGCCTCCATAAAAAGGGAATTCGCCTCCGCAAAATTATGTTGAGCGAAGGCGAAATATTGGCATGGGTATATGTCTGGTTCTATTTGGGTTGGGGAATGAACTATTACCGCCACCACATCTATACCCGAATGCAGACAACACCCGTGGCATACGAAGAACAACATTTCAAGGATTTTCTAAAAGATTACACCGAAAGGCTAAATGACACTTATCAACCATCCACAGATATTACTGATGAAGAATTGAAGCAACATGTCCATGCTTTCTATGCCCATCTTCCCGCCTCTTACGGATTGGCACAACCCAAGTCATGGCAAGAACCCAAAGACTTCATCTTTACACCGCTTTATTCTAAGGTAAGTGTACTTGGTTCTATGGGACCTTTCTTTGCTGAAGCCCAATTGAATGCCGACTTGCCCGAAGTTCAATATCCTTTTACGTATGCCCATGAATTCTCGCATCTGTTAGGCGTAAGCAACGAAGCCGAAGCCAACTATTGGGCATACCGGGCATGTACCGAATCGACTTCGCCCACCTTGCAATATTGTGGTTACTTTGGATTGTTGCCCTATGTCATTTCCAATGCCTCCTACCTCTTGCCGAAGGAAGAGTTTCAAGCATGGGTTCGAACCATCAAGCCCGAAATCATCGAGCAATACAACGAAAAGAATACGTATTGGCGAGAACTTTATTCTCCATGGATTGGTGAAATTCAAGACTTTACCTACAACCTTTTCTTGAAAGGCAACAAGATTCCTTCGGGAAAGAAGAACTATGCAGAAGTAATTGGATTGTTGCTTTCTTTGCCAAGGGAAGGGAAATAAAAAAAGGCTTCGTTTGAAACGAAACCTTTCGGAAGTGGGCCAGCCTGGGCTTGAACCAGGGACCTCCAGATTATGAGTCTGTTGCTCTAACCAACTGAGCTACAAGCCCGAGCTAAACGGATTTCTCCTTAGCGAGTGCAAAAGTATACGTTTTCTTTGAATTATGCAAGGAATAAAACCCATTTTTTGATAAAAAGCACTAAATAGAAGGGCTATCCCATTTATTTGTTGTAATTTTGCAGTTCAATTCGTAATATAAATTATTGTATGGCTCAAGCTAAACAAGACAACGCCCTCCATGGGTTATCGGACAAGCAAGTCCAAGAAAGTAGGAACACCTACGGGTGGAACCTCCTGACCCCTCCCAAACGCCCTTCCATGTGGAAGCTCTATCTCGAAAAATTCAACGACCCCGTTATCCGTATCCTGTTGGTGGCAGCGTTCTTCTCGCTTGTCATCTCGATGATTGAAGGTGAATATGCCGAAACTATCGGTATCTTCTTCGCTATCTTCTTGGCTACTGGTATCGGGTTTTATTTTGAATACGATGCCAATAAGAAGTTCGACTTGCTCAATGCCGTGGGCGAAGAAACACCTGTAACTGTCCGTCGAAACGGAAAGATTCAGGAAATTCCTCGCAAGGAAGTGGTGGTAGGCGATATCGTGATTCTGAACACCGGCGAAGAAGTGCCGGCCGACGGAACCTTATTGGAAGCTATCTCTTTGCAAATCAACGAATCGACCTTGACGGGCGAGTTGATGGTGAACAAGACCACCGATGAGGCCTCGTTCGATGACGAAGCCACTTACCCAAGCAACGAAGTGATGCGTGGCACCACCGTAACCGATGGTCATGGTGTGATGCGAGTAAACAAGGTGGGCGATGCCACCGAAATTGGCAAGGTAGCAACCCAAGCCACCGAAGAAAGCGGTGAGGAAACTCCGCTGAACATCCAGCTCTCGAAGCTTGCCAAGTTTATCGAAAAGGTAGGCTTCACCATCGCCATCCTTACCTTTATTATATTCACCGGAAAGGACCTCTACCAATATCTTTCGGTAACCGACATCACCGGTTGGCACGAATGGATGCACATTGCCCGCATCGTGTTGAAATACTTCATGATGGCCGTAACCTTGATTGTAGTGGCCGTGCCCGAAGGTTTGCCGATGAGTGTCACCCTCAGCTTGGCATTGAACATGCGCCGAATGCTGAAGACCAACAACTTGGTGCGCAAGATGCATGCTTGCGAAACTATGGGTGCCATTACCGTGATTTGTACCGACAAGACAGGTACACTCACTCAAAACCTGATGCAGGTACATGAAGCTCAAGTGGATGAAGCACAGATGGATTTGGTAGCCGAAGGTATCAGTGCCAACTCTACCGCTTTCCTTGAAGAAGCGGAAGAAGGCAAAAAGCCATCGGGTGTGGGCAACCCTACCGAAGTGGCCTTGCTCCTTTGGTTGAACGAACAAGGCAAGCAGTATGCCCAACTCCGCGAGGAAGCCAAAGTCATCAACCAATTGACATTCTCCACCGAGCGCAAGTACATGGCAACCCTCGTACACTCGCCTATCCAAGGCAAGAAAGTGCTATATATAAAAGGTGCCCCCGAAATCGTGATGGGAAAATGCCAAGGCATTTCAACCGAAACGTCGAAGCGTTTGAACGAAAACCTCTTGGCGTTTCAGAATAAGGCTATGCGTACCCTTGGCATCGCCTATAAGTTCATCGAAGAAGGTGCAAGCAACGATTGTGCCGAATTGGTGGGCGAAGGTGGCTTGACATTCTTGGGCATCTTCGCCATTAGCGACCCGATTCGCTTGGATGTGCCGGAGGCCGTAGGCAAGTGCCAGTCGGCTGGTATCGGGGTGAAGATTGTTACCGGCGATACTCCGGGAACAGCTACCGAAATTGCCCGTCAGATTGGTCTTTGGAAGGCAGAAGATACAGACAGAAACCGCATCACAGGTGTGGAATTTGCCGCCCTCACCGATGAAGAAGCACTTGAACGTGTGCTCGACATCAAGGTGATGAGCCGTGCCCGCCCAATGGACAAGCAACGCCTCGTGCAACTCCTCCAACAAAAAGGTGCCGTAGTAGCCGTAACCGGCGATGGTACCAACGATGCACCGGCCTTGAACCATGCTCAAGTAGGTCTCTCGATGGGTACAGGTACATCCGTAGCGAAGGAAGCGAGCGATATCACCTTGCTCGACGACTCGTTCCATAGCATCGCCACCGCCGTAATGTGGGGACGCTCGCTCTACAAGAACATCCAGCGATTCATCGTCTTCCAGCTCACCATCAACGTGGTAGCTTTGGCCAGCGTATTGCTCGGTGCCTTCTTGGGAACCGAACTTCCGCTTACCGTAACACAGATGCTTTGGGTAAACCTCATCATGGATACCTTTGCAGCCATGGCTTTGGCATCTATCCCGCCAAGTGCCGATGTGATGAACGAAAAGCCACGCAAGGGAGACGACTTCATCATTACCCGACCGATGCGATATAATATATTAGGTGTAGGCGGATGCTTCCTGACCATCCTGATGAGCCTCATCGTCTACATCAAGGGCATGCCAATGGCCGAAGTGCCTACCGCATTGACTGCCTTCTTCACCATCTTCGTGATGTTGCAGTTCTGGAACCTGTTCAATGCCAGCGTATTCGGAACCAACCATTCGGTATTCAAGGATGCCCGCCATGCCGTGGGTATGATCTGCGTAGCCATCATCATCCTGATTGGCCAGATCGTCATCGTCCAGTGGGGAGGAAAGGTATTCCGCACCGTACCCCTCACATTGGCCCAATGGATTTACATCATCGGTAGCACTTCCATCGTTCTTTGGGTAGGCGAAATTTGGCGATGGATAAAGCGAATAAAAATGAAAAAGTAATGTCATCCAGAGCGAAGCGAAGGATCTCGGGAACATCCAACTTTACGCCTTCGAGATTCTTCCTCCCTTCGGTCGTCTGAATGACAACAATTATATAGTTAAGGTAAAAAGAACATAAAGAGTTATGGAAAAGAACATTAAAAACATCGTTTTCGATTTGGGAGGCGTGTTGGTTGACTTGGATTTCAAGGCCGCCATCAACGGACTTCAGCAAGCAGGCTTCGCCAATGTGAAGGAACAATTGTACGCTCTCGACCAAGGAGGCATCTTCCAGAAGTTCGAATTGGGCGAGATGACCGCCGATGAGTTCCGCACCGCCATCCGCGAAAACTCCACCGTGACATTGACCGACGAAGAGGTCGACAATCTGTGGAACTTGATGCTTTTGGAGATTCCACGTGAAAAATTGGAGCTGATATTGGAGTTACGAAGCAAATATATGGTATATTTGCTGAGCAATACCAATGCCATCCATTGGGATTATGTATGCAAGAATGCATTCAACTATCGCGGTTTCCGCATGGAAGACTATTTCGAAGAAACATTCCTTTCTTTCGAAATGCACTTGGCCAAGCCAAACAAGGCGATATTCGAGAAGGTATTGAGCGAAGCTAACCTTTTGCCGGAAGAGACCCTCTTCATCGACGATTCGGAAGCCAATTGCAAGGCCGCCGAAGAAGTAGGCATTCATGCACACCACTACCACATTGGTGATGATTTGAGTAAGATATTTGAATAAATGAATATTATAAGAGACACACATCCGCAAGCACTTGCCCCGTCGGTAGCCACCATCGGCTTCTTCGACGGAGTGCATTTGGGACACCGCCACCTTATCAATCAGGTAAAGATGGCGGCGTCGCTCAACGGATGGTGCTCTTCCATCATCACGTTCCCTGTCCACCCGCGTCAGGTCATACAGAGCAATTATCAGCCCTCGCTCCTCTCCTCGCCCGAAGAAAAAGTCGAGCTGTTAGGCACCACAGGGATAGACAACTGCATCCTTCTCCCCTTCACCCGAGAGCTTTCCCAACTCACGGCCCGGGAGTTCATGCAATTGCTCTATGATAATTATAAGGTACGGATGCTGGTCATCGGTTACGACCATCGTTTCGGGCATAACCGTGCCGAGACCTTCGAGGACTATTGCCGATACGGACGCGAATTGGGCATCCACATCATGCAAGCCACGGCTTACACCCAAGAGCAGGATAAGGTGAGTTCATCGGCCATCCGTCGTGCCTTGCTTTCCGGCGAGATTTCTACTGCCACCAAGTATCTGGGATACAATTACTTCATGCAAGGAACCATCGTGAGCGGTTATCAAGTAGGCCGGAAGATTGGTTTCCCTACCGCTAACCTGCAAGTGGATTTTTCCAACAAGCTGATTCCAGCCATTGGGGTCTATGCCGTTCGTGTATCCGTGAACGGACAAAACTACAAAGGCATGCTGAACATCGGTCACCGACCGACCATCAACAATGGCACAGACCTCAGCATCGAGGTTCATATCCTGGACTTCGAAGGAGACATCTACAACCAACCGATGCGCATTGAATTCGTTGACTTCCTCCGCCCCGAAGCGAAGTTCCAATCCGTAGACGAACTCGTCTTGCAGATTCAAAAGGACAAGGAAACAGCTTTGCTGATGCTCTAATATTTAACTATGCATCCCCCTTGTGAAGGGGGTAGGGGGATGTTTCGTTAGCTTTGTTTTCCAGCAATGGAGCATAAAGCCATTTCACTTCCTATGAAACATCCCCCCTGCCCCCTTCACAAGGGGGATTATCTAACATACACCTTTATTTTATCGTTTTTCGATAAATATTTCTTGTTTTTCTTTGCATTGTTCAAAATTAACTTTACATTTGCATATCGAAAAACGATAAATAATTAATGTTAAACGAATAAAATCCTTTGAACTATGCTACAAACCATTAAGCTTGTCATCTACTATTTCCTTTATCAGATGCTCTTCACGAGCCTCGTTACTCTACCAAGCATCTGGAACCAATTGATGCAAAACGGTGGAGACCTCACGGCCTATACCGAAGCTGAAACCAGTACCAACACAATTGGTCTTACCATGGTGCTTTCGGGCATCGCCATGATTTGGCACCTCATTCATTTCAAGTATGTAAAGTTCAACTTGAAGAGTTTTTGCGAAATCCCTTCGAGACTCATTTGGTTGAGCATCCCGTTTATTGTGGCAGGCATGCTTTTCCTCAACCTTTGTAGCGAATTCCTTGGATTGCCCGACTTGATGCAGGATACTTTCATCGCCATGAGTCGCAATGTGTTCGGCATCATTTCCATCACCATCATGGCTCCGTTGGTAGAAGAGTTGCTTTTCCGTGGTGCCATTCAGGGCCATCTGTTAAGAAAAGGGATGAATCCGTGGACTGCGATTTTCATTGCCTCGGCTATCTTCGGCATCATTCACATGAACCCGGTTCAGATTCCGTTTGCTTTTGCTATCGGCATGATTTTCGGTTGGCTGTACTATCGTACCGGAAGCCTTGTCCCGGGCATCGTCGGTCACTTCCTCAACAATTCCATCGCTTGCATCCAAATGGCGACTTTGACCAAAGAGGATATGAACACTACGACCATCGAATGGTTGGGCGAAGGTCCTACCTATGCTCTCTTCGCGCTTTCGTTTGTCGTGCTAATCGGCATGTTCCTTTACTTGAAGAAGCGTCTTCCGGCTGCTCCGGAATATAAGGAAGAAGAAATTATCCACATCGTAAAAGAATAAAGTTATGAAAAGCACCACGTCATTAAGTTTTACAGCAGGCTTCTTTGTCTATTTCCTGTTCGTTTCGTATTACAACCATGCTGAAGACATTTATACACCGCTGAAACAAAGTATTATAGATGGAAATATCTCGATGGCCATCATGTTCGGTTTGGAGTTGTTAAGCATCCTCACTATCGCAACAAGCATTGTTCTAATAATCAAGAATATCTGTAAGGGACTATTCTTTACAAAACGTAACTTTGTCTGTTTCTATACCATGGGATGCGCTTTCTATCTGCCTATATTAAGCTATGCCATTATCGGTCGCCTCTTGTGCCAGATTGATATTGAATTGGACTATGCGCTCTATTTGGCCGCCGGGACCTTCATGTTTCTGTTGGCCGAAATCTTCCGCTACGGCTATCGATTGAAAGAAGAACAAGACCTAACCATTTAAAGAGAAGCTTATGCCCATTATAGTAAACCTTGATGTAATGATGGCGAAACGGAAGATTTCGCTGGGGGAGCTGGCCGAACGAATCGACCTCACTCCCGCCAACCTCTCCATTCTGAAGACCGGGAAGGCCAAGGCCGTGCGCTTCTCCACACTAGAAGCTATCTGCAAGGAACTGGATTGCCAACCGGGAGATATTTTGGAATTTAGAGCAGAAGAATAAAGGCTTTCCACCGAAGGCCTTTCCACCTGTTTTCGAAAGGCTACGGCCTTTTTAAAAAACGCCTTGGCGTTTCGACCAAAACGCTTAGGCGTTTTAAGTGAAACGTCAGGGCGTTTTGTTTTTGCTGTTTCAAGGCTTGTCTCACTCCTTGCCGTGTCGCTTGAAATAAGCACGCCTCATCCAGTAATCGAGTCCCAACAAAAGCAGGACTGCCAAGGAGAGGAACCAGTAAGGAGACGAGAACAAATCCAATCGAGCGATGGAAGCAATGACTTCGGAGAACATACGGATGCACTCCTCTCCCCAGAAATGAGCGATCACAACTCCGCCTCCCACCAACAGAAAGACGGAAGCAACCACCGTTGCCCAAAACAATTGTTTCTCTTGTTTGAGTTCCCGCAAGCGGATGGCTTCTTCCACCTTCAGCATGGTGCGGAAAGTGAAATTGGTAGACAAGCGAGGAGGCACGGATGCCTTCATCGCCTTTCTCAATCCTTTATCTGTTTGCTTCTGTTCCATCATTCCTGATTTTTAATAAATAAATACAATTTCTTGCGAATCCGATGAAGCTTGACCTTGGCATTCGCCTCCGTCAGCCCCACAATGAAGGCCACTTCCGTCAAAGGTTTTTCCTCCATATAATAAAGGGTAACCAATGCCCGCTCATCGGCTTCCAGTTGCTCCATCGCCCGCTGGAGGCGTTGCAATTGCTCTTCGCTATCGTCTTCCAAAGCCTCATCCACTTGGGTATCCGAGAGATTGGCCAAGGCCGAATCGTCCAGACGAATGGCCTCCTCCTTCTTTTTCCGTACGGCCGAAATGGCCACATTCGTCGCTATCCGGTAAATCCAAGTAGAGAAACTGCTCTCGGCCTTGAATGAAGAAAGTTGCTGGAAGGCTTTCAAGAATACATCTTGTGTCAGCTCTTCGGCATCCTCCTGACAGGATACGATGCGATCAACCAACACAAACACTTGCTG
>JAFYWH010000036.1 GCA_017558175.1 Bacteroidaceae bacterium | reverse complement strand
TCCATAGGCCCGTGGGTCAGGACGGTTCTCTCCACCGTAATAAAGCGGTATGTAAAGGTCGGCAGCTGTGGCAGGAGTGGTGCCCGATACATCGGCCACTATGCCCACTACTTGCAGTTCCTTACCATTGTAAGAGATATATTGTCCCACCACATCGATGGATGCTAAGAGGCGTTTCGGCAGACTTTCGGACAAGATGGCAATCGGGAGCTCGGCTTCTACACTGGCTTCGTCGAAAGGCTTTCCATCCAGGAAACGGAAGGTGAAGACTTTCCAGAATCCGGCATCTACCATACCGGTACTGACCGGTATCTGTTCTTCGGATTGCGGAAGAAGGACAGTTGCGCCCGACCAGGAAGTCATCATCTGTGCCATCCCCACTTCGTCGAGGTGTGGCAATCCCTTGACCCACTTGCCTATCTCCGGGCTGACAGAACCGTTGCACGAATTCCATTTCTCTTCACCCTTTACGTTTACGGCCATCTTGCTGATTACCAATGTCCGGTCTCGGTTATACTCCGGATAAACCGGAGCGAACTTCACATAATAGATAATGAATAGCACCATGGTAAAGGCAATGGAAAGCCCCGTACCGGCTACATAAATGGACGTGAAAAGTTTGTTTTGTCGCATCATCGTCCAGGCTTGCTTGAAATACTGTTTGATCATAAAATTGAGAATGAATTTATTTTCTTTGGTTTTGCTGTTTCTCCCCTCTTGAGAGGGGGAAGGGGGTGTGTTAGAATGCATAAGCGTTTGTATTTCACACACCCCTACCCCTCTCAAGAGGGGATTTCAGTTATTCTACTTTCAGCTTGTTCTTGTTCTTGAAGCTGCTCATGTCGCTTACCACCACTTGGTCGCCCGGTTGGAGGCCGCTAATCACTTCTACATATTCGAAGTTCGAATCGCCCAACTGCACCTTGCGCTTCACGATTTCGTTTTCGCTATCGAGTACAAAGAGCTCGTAATCGCCACGGCCCACATAGTACGAAGCATTGGCAATGCGCATCACGTCTTCCTTCACGGCATTCATCACATACACATCGGTTTTCAAGCCTGAGCGGAGGCGCTTGTGGCTATCGTTGACCAGTTGTACGGTAAAGGAAATTACCCCGTTCTTCGAGAGGGGAGTCACACTGCTGATGATGCCTTCCAATTTTTCGCTACCCACTTTCACGATGGCTTTGCCTCCGGCAGCTACTCTATCTCCGTAAGTATCGGCTATCTCGCCTTCCACCTTGAAGTGGCTCAAATCCGAGATGATGGCTATCTGCTGGCCTTGTGATACTTGGGCGCCCACTTGGTTTTCCACGAAGGTCAGGATGGCCTTGCGGGGCGAGCGGATTTGGGCATCGTCCAAGGTACGTTTCATTTCGGCCAAGCCTTTGGAGAAGATGTTGAACTCCAGTTCCTTTACCTTTAGGTCGGCTGCCTTTACCTTCTTTTCGTTCTCGTATTGCTGGCGGAGCTGTTCCAGTTCCAGTTTACCTTTATTATAGGCCAATTCTGCTTGGCGAACCTTGTCGGTGGTTCCCGAACCGATGCTGTCGAGGTATCGCTCGTTTCGGAGTTCCACTTCCTTTCGGCTCAACTCCATGGTGCTTACTTTGATGTTCATGGCCAAGTTGCTGAGTTGGGTTTCGTTGTTCACCTTCAGCTGTTCCAACTGGTAGCGTTTCATCTGCTCTTCGTCCAAGAGTTTCTTGTAAGCCGTTTCGGTGCTTTGGAGGTCAAGCTTCAGAATCGGTGTTCCCACATCCACACTATCGCCTCCCTTGCGGTAAGCCTCGATGATGCGGCTGTTGATGGGCGAGTTGATGATTTCTTCGAAGGCAGGCACTACCTTGCCCGATGCACTGACACTGACTTCTATCGTTCCACGGTCTACGGTGGAGAGGTTGATGTCCCTGCGTTTCACACTGCTTTGCATGAAAGAAATGAGTACGGCCATGCCTACGATGATTACGGCACTGATGCCGCTATACTTCATGATTTTCTGGTTGCGTTCCTTGCGTCGAACGTCTTTAGGTATTTCTCTATCCATATTTTGATTGTTTTATTTCCGTACATTGATGCCATTTATCCTACAAAA
Organism: Bacteroidaceae bacterium; assembly: GCA_017558175.1. Lineage (GTDB taxonomy): Bacteria > Bacteroidota > Bacteroidia > Bacteroidales > Bacteroidaceae > Phocaeicola. The sequence continues at coordinate 16,364 of JAFYWH010000036.1, read as the reverse complement.
ACCGTGCCAGAATATTAAATCGTTGATAATCAACGTAAAGACGTTTTTAGGAAGTGTCCGATATCGGACACTGTGTTCGGTTTTGGATGTACGATATTCAAATAGTCATAAAAATAAAGATTGAAATAGTCTTTGTCTCAGAATTTTCTTATCTTTGTATTTGACTTTTAAAAATCTAATGTGAATGGAACCGATACAGGACTTTTCCAGTTTAGTTAGTCGTTTGCGGGCTCTGAAGGAGCGCAAGCGTGTGGTAGTAGTTTGTCCGAATGACCCTCACACAGAGTACGTGATTATCCGTAGCTTGCGTGAAGGGTTTGCCGAATTCTTGTTGGTAGCGGATACTCCTCATTTGCTGAATGCCGAATACATTCGCCAACAATATCCCGACCATGTAAAAGTGTTTGAAGCCAGCAGTCCCGATGTGGCTGCCCAGGAGGGTGTGTTGCTGGTGCGTGAAGGTCATGCCGATGTGCTGATGAAGGGGATTATCAATACCGACAATTTGCTTCGTGCGGTATTGAATAAGGAGCATGGATTGCTCCCAAAAGGAAATGTGTTGAGCCATATTACCGTGGCCGAGATTCCTACCTATAATAAATTGTTGTTCTTCTCCGATGCGGCGGTGATACCAAGTCCAGCCATGAACCACTTCGAAGCGATGATCCGATACAACGTGGATGTTTGCCGGAAGATGGGCATCAGTGCTCCACGTGTGGCCTTGGTGCATTGTACGGAAAAGGTGAACGAGAAGTTCCCCTTTACACTCGACTATGTAGCCTTGAAGGAAAAGGCGGAAGCAGGCGAGTTCGGAGAAATGTTCCTGGACGGACCGATGGATGTGAAGACGGCTTGCGACTCGCATAGTGGGGAAGTGAAAGGCATCAGCTCGCCGGTGGTGGGACATGCCGATATGATTATCTTCCCGAACATTATAGCTGCCAATACTTTCTATAAGACGCTTTCCCTCTTTGGCGATGCGAATATGGCAGGTATGCTACAAGGAACAACGGCCCCGGTGGTGGTTCCGTCGCGCGCCGATTCGGGTACTTCCAAGTTCTATAGCTTGGCATTGGCTTGTGTTTGTAGTGATAGTAAAAAACAATAAAGATACATATGAAGATATTTGTAATCAATCCTGGATCGACTTCTACGAAGTTGGCCTTGTATGAAGACGATAAACCTATATGGGTAGGGGGCGCCCATCATCCGTTGGAAGATTTGGCGGAATTTACCCACATCATCGAGCAGCTTCCTTATCGCAAGCAGTTCGTTCGCGACATGTTGCAGAAGGCAGGCATTCCTGTTCAGTTCGATGCCGTAATTGCTCGTGGCGGTTTGTTGAAACCAACGCCGAGTGGTATCTATGCCATCGATGAAAAGATTATACACGACTTGACTTATGCAGAGATGGAGCATGCTTGTAACTTGGGTGCTTTGATTGCTGTAGAGTTGGCCGAAGAATGCCAATGCCCGGCTTACATTGCCGACCCGGAAGTGGCAGACGAATTCATGCCGGAATCCCGTTATACAGGTATCCCTGACATCGAACGAAAGTCTATCTTTCATGCCTTGAATAGTAAGGCGGTTTCGCGTAAGTATGCAGCTTCTATTGGTAAGGCATACGAGGAGTTGAATCTCATAGTGGTACACTTGGGAGGTGGTATCTCTGTAGGTGCTCATCGTCAGGGACAAGTAATCGATGTGAACAATGCGTTGGATGGCGACGGTCCTTTCAGTACAGAACGTGCCGGTACTGTTCCTGCTGGTCAGTTGGTGGACCTTTGTTTCAGTGGCCAGTATAGCAAGCTTCAAATCAAGAAGATGTTGAATGGCCGTGGTGGTCTTTCGGCTCACCTCGGAATGAACGATATGATTACCATTGCTGCTAAGGCAGAAGAAGGTGAAGAACCATTTAAGAGTGTGGTGGATGCCATGTTCTATACCATTGCCCGCGAAGTGGGTGCCCGTTATGTAGCTCTTCGTGGCAAGGTGGATGCCATCATTGTGACCGGTGGTATTGCCCATAGTAAGTATTGCATGAACGTGTTCTTGCCATGGATTGACTATATGGCACCGATTGTCATGATGCCAGGCGAAGACGAGATGGGTTCGTTGGCATACAATGCCTTGGGAGCCTTGAAAGGCGAACGCAAGCTGAAAGTTTACAATCCGGCTTAAAGATAAAAAGAGAGCATCCTTCTTCGGGATGCTCTTCTTTTTTATTCATATTCGTGCTTCCGTTTGGGATTCATGGGAAACCATCCTTTCAAAACCCGCTTGCGTTGGTCGAATACTTCTTTAATCGTCCAGAAAGACGAGAAAGCAAAGACGCCGAGCAAGGAGGAAATCAGCAGGTTGTCTATTAGCAGCGCTCCGATAATACCCAAGATTCCGAGGAGTAGGAAAATCCACCAACAACGGGTACCCCAATAATATTCCGCTTTAATGACCACCGGATGAAAAAGGCCGATGATAAGGAATGTGCTGATACCGATGATGATGCCTTCCATTAGTCCTTACAGATAGGAATTTCTTTCTTGATGCTTTGTTCCAATGAAATCAAGGTTTCAGTAGCAGTAACGCCCGGAATTTCCTGAATCTTAGCATTCAAAAGTTCCATCAAATGTTCGTTGTCACGGCAATAAAGCTTGGTCAACATGGTGTAGTTACCGGTAGTAAAGTGACATTCGATGATTTCAGGAATCTTCTTCAATTCCTTCACCGCTTCCTTATACATAGAGCCCTTTTCCAACTTGATACCAACGTATGTACAAGTATGGTAACCTAAACTCTTTGGATTAACGTTGTAACCCGAACCGATGATGACTCCCAGGTCTATCAATCGTTGTACACGTTGATGAATAGCAGCTCGTGATACGCCACACTCTGCTGCTACATCTTTGAAAGGAATTCTGGCGTTTTGTGAGATGATTTCCAATATTTGTTTGTCAAGTTTATCTATTTTCTCCATAATACTTAGATTTTTATTAATTTGTCTTTCTGTAAGCAAATATAGTGATAGTTTTGAATATATGCGCTTTTTGCGACGAAAATTATTGATTTTAGCTTTTATTATGTTTTTTCGTGTAAAAATTAAAAGGATAATTGAAAAAAATATCCTACTTGTGTGGCGGAAATGCTATCTTTGTGACAGAATCAAAAAGTAAGAAAAGAAATGCATCCGTTGGAATTATTTAAGTATTGTCCCAAATGCGGTTCGGCTGCTTTTGTGGAAAACAACGAGAAGTCGAAGCGTTGTAACGATTGTGGATTTGTGTATTACTTCAATGCAAGTTCGGCAACGGTTGCCTTTATCCTGAACGAACAGGGGGAGCTGCTGGTTTGCAGACGGGCCAAGGAACCGAAGAAGGGTACGCTTGATTTGGCAGGCGGATTTATCGATCGTTTCGAGACTGCCGAAGAAGGTGTGGCTCGTGAGGTGTTGGAAGAAACCGGATTGGAGGTGGTAGAAACTCAATATCAGTTTTCGCTTCCGAATACCTATTTATATTCCGGCTTCTTGGTACATACCCTCGACCAGTTTTTCTTGTGTAGGGTAAAGGATCATGCAAAGCTACAAGCCATGGACGATGTGGCCGACTCTTTTTGGGTGCCTTTGCAGGAGGTGAATCCCGAAGAGTTCGGATTGGATTCTGTGCGTGAAGGAGTAAGACGATTTTTGTATGAACATAACTTAACCAAATAAGATAATGAAGAAAAGAGCGGTTTGGGTGGCGGCTATGATGAGTCTTTCCTTGTCGGGAATGGCGCAACAGGTGTTGCCGAAAGATGTGGCGGGGGATAAGGAATATGCCCGCGTCTGCAAAGAATATGAATTGAAATCGGAAAACAGCATCGAGTTGTTGGAGGCTTATTTGAAGCAATATCCGGATACCAGACATGCCAATCGGGTAGAGTCGATGATCGCTTCGGTATATTTCGATCAAGGTAACTATCAGGAGGCTATTGCTATCTATCGTTCGTGCGAGTTGGATGCTTTGGCGGACAAGGAGCGTGACGATGCGGCTTTGAAGCTGGCTACGGCTTACTTGAAGGTGGGCGATTTGGAGGAAGCTACCGTTTGGTTTACCTTGCTTAAGGATGTAAGCAAGACTCATCAAGCCGATGCGGTTTATAATTTAGGTTATATCGACTATGTGGAAGGTCGATACGATAAGGCTTTGAATGCTTTTGCATCGTTGAAGGAGGACAAGGAATATGGTCCGTTAGTACCTTATTATATAGGTGAGATTCATTTGCTCCGTGGGGACTATCGCCAGGCCGACCAGATAGCATCGAATTATTTACAACGCTTTGCCGGACATAAGGACGAAGCGGAGATGAAACGCATCCAAGGGGAAGCCCGTTATGGCTTGAACGATTATCTTTCGGCGGTCACTTTGTTGGAAGCATACATGGGAGCGGTTGACCAACCTCAACGCAAGGCCATGTACGAATTGGGTATGAGTTATTATCATACCGGAGCATTCTCGAATGCAACCGAGATGTTGGGCAAGACTACACTCCAAAGAGACGCATTGGCTCAGAATGCTTATTTGCACATGGGTTTGGCTTATCTGCAATTGAAGAATCGTAATCAGTCTCGTATGTCGTTCGAACAGGCATCGGTGATGGAGTACGACAAGGCGGTGAAAGAACAGGCTTTGTACAACTATGCGTTGTGTATCCACGAAACTTCTTACTCTCCCTTTGCAGAATCGGTAACCGTATTCGAACGCTTCTTGAATGAATTCCCGAACTCCCGCTATCGCGAACGTGTGAATGACTATTTGGTGGAAGTTTATATGAATACCCGTAGCTACGATGCGGCCTTGAAATCAATCGCAAAGATCAGCAAGCCAGGTCCCCGCATCATGGAGGCAAAACAACGAATTCTTTTCCGTTTGGGAACTCAGTCTTTTGCCAATGCTGATTTTGCTCAGGCTTTGCAATACTTCAACCGCTCATTGGAGATTGGTCGGTTCAATGCAGCTACTCAAGCCGATGCGTACTATTGGCGAGGAGAAGCTAATTACCGATTGGAAAATTATCAGAATGCCGGTAAGGACTTGCGCCGATATCTGGATTTGGCCACAAACAAGCGCTCTACTGAATATGCTTTGGCCATGTACAACTTGGGATATACCGATTTCAAGCTAAAGAATTATAGCAGTGCTTTGAATTGGTTCAGCCGATTCGTAGAAAGCGGCAACAATGAAAACAAGCAGGTGGTGGCCGATGCTTATAATCGTATTGGCGACTGTAATTTCTATGCTCGCAAATTCGAGGATGCCCGCCGTAGTTATGATAAGGCGGAACAGGTAGACCCTTCGTTGGGTGACTATTCCTTGTATCAGGAAGGTTTCGTGAAAGGCTTGCAACGCGATTATTCGGGTAAGATCCAATCGTTGAACCAACTGATTGCTAACTATCCGCAATCGCAATATATTGATGATGCTTTGTACGAACAAGGTCGTGCTTTTGTGCAATTGGAAGACAATGCCAATGCCATCGAACGTTATCAGTTGTTGGTAAAGAATTTTCCGCAGAGCAACATGGCTCGTCGTGCTGCCAATGAAGTGGGCTTGTTGTATTATCAGGATGATAAATATCCGGAAGCCATTGCAGCTTACAAGCAGGTAATTCAGCATTATCCGGGTAGTGAAGAGGCTCGTTTGGCTCAGCGAGATTTGAAATCCATTTACATCGACTTGAATCAGGTAGATGAATATGCCAATTTTGTATCGACCATCCCTGGTGGTGCCAACTTTGATGTGAATGAACGCGATTCGTTGACTTATGTAGCTGCCGAACGTGTCTATATGCGTGGTGAAACGGCAGATGCCCGTAATAGCTTTGTCCGTTATCTGCAAACGTTCCCGGAAGGAGCGTTCAGTTTGAATGCCAACTATTACATCGGTTTGATTGATTATAATCAGAAGAACTACGAAAGCGCTACAGCTCATTTGAATAAGGTGTTGGAATATCCGAACAACAAATATTCGGAAGAAGCTATGATGATGAGTGCGGAAATGGCTTATGTGGCGAAGGACTATGCAAAGTCGTTGGAATGGTATAAGTTGTTGAAGGATAGAGCATCGACTCCGGAACGTCGTCAGTTGGCTGCAACGGGTATGCTTCGTAGTGCAGCCATGACAAACAATGGTGAAGAAACCATCTTGGCTGCAACTGCTGTATTGGCTGATGCGAAGGTTGATCCGGAATTGGAAAACGAAGCTCGTCACTATCGTTCCAAGGCATTGGTAGAAGCTAACCAACTGAAGCATGCGGTGGAAGACTGGAAGGTCTTGGCAAAAGATACCCGTAACGTTTATGGTGCTGAAGCTAAGTACCGATTGGCACAATACATGTTCGATGCCGGTCAGACAGCTGAGGCTGAAAAGGAAGTGTTGAACTATTTGGAAGTAAGCACTCCACATACATATTGGTTGGCTCGTAGCTTTGTGCTTTTGTCGGACATCTATGCAAAACTTGACCGTAAGTTGGAAGCTCGTCAATACTTGCTCTCGTTGAAGCAGAACTATCAGGCAAACGATGATATTGCCGGCATGATTGAGAGCCGATTGGAGAATTTGAAAGAAGAAAACAAACAATAACTGAAGATAGACGATGAAAAAGTTTGCTTTTATAATAGGAATGGGGTGGATGTCGTTGTCGGTAGCTAATGCCCAGCAAGACACAACACTCGTTCGTACCGTAGTGGTGGAAAATCAGTATAATCCAACCGTTATGGATGCTTCGAAAATCAATGTGCTTCCGAAGGTGGAAGAACCGACGGTTCCGAAAGCACACATCGATTATGCCAGCTCCATCCGTCCGGTGAGTGCTTGGATTTATCAAGCGATGCAACCGATTGTGAAGGAATGGAATGCCGATGCGGCTTATCGGGGATACCTCCGTGGCGGATATGGTAATAATGGTAATGTAGATGCCGCATTGGGATATTTGTGGGATATCTCGAAGAAGGACCGCTTGAATGTGGTTGCTTCGTTGAATGGATGGAATGGTGAATTGCCTCTGAATGATGCCGATTGGACATCTCGATTCTATCGTTCTCGGATAGGGTTGGATTATAAACATTCTTTCAAGAAGATTGATTTCTTGTTGGGTGGTAATTATGGCTCTCAAGTGTTCAATTACATCGGTGAATCTGATAAGTTCAGCAACAAGCAACACCAGACATTGGCCAATGCATACCTTGGCTTTGCTTCTAACGACAAGGATATGTCGGTACAATTTGAGGCCGAAGTCGGAATGAAAACATTTGGAGAAAAATATCCGGTGATGTATAATGATGAAAAGAATGAGGAAACGAATCTTTATTTGAAAGGTGATGTTTGGAAACAAACTTCCAATGATACTCGCTTTGGTTTGAAGGTAAATGTGGACAATTACTCGTATGCTTCAGATTATCCGGAAGGTTGGACGGCTATTGAAGGTAATCCTTACATTTCTACTCTGAATGATGATTGGAAAGTACGAGTTGGCGCTCATGTTGATTGGAAAGGAGGAGAGGATAGCAAGGTATATGTATCTCCGGACGTAAGCGTGGAATACACTTTCTCAGATAGCTATGTGTTGTTTGCAAAGGCTGAAGGTGGACGACAAACATCAAGCTTCTATGAATTGGCACATATGACTCCTTTCTTCTATGAGAGCTATATCAAACCGACTTATATGACATTGGATGCGGCATTGGGCTTGAAGGCTTCTCCGATGAATGGTTGGTGGTTCTTGTTGAGTGGAGGCTATCAGATTCGTGAAAACGATGTGTGTTGGGAATTTGGTCAAGGTTATCCATTCTGGCATGCTAGAAATATTTATGGAAAGACAGATGTATTCTATGGCGCAGCCGAGTTGAAATATGATTATAAGGATTTGCTCGATTTCTCATTGAAGGGAACTTATTGTCATTGGAATTATGAGACTACGGATTGGGCTGGAGGCGATGTCTCTGAATCTGCATTGTCCTTGAAGCCTGAATTGGAATTGGGTGCTGAAGTTGGTGCCAAGGTAATGCCAGGTTTGCGAGTTCATGTCGGTTATGAGTATGTGAAACGTTGTAATGACGAAGCTGGTGATCCTGTCAATAATCTTCATATGGGTGCGGATTATGCCATCCTGAAGAACTTGAATGTATTTGCCAAATTCAACAATCTTCTGAATCAGGAATACATCAGACCTGATGCTTGTCCAACTCAGAAATTGAACTTCATGGCGGGCCTTTCGCTTCAATTTTAAAGCAAAAAAGGCTTAGTATTGGCATATTTTAAGAAAAAAAAGCAGAATCATACCTTATTATATAGGTGTGATTCTGCTTTTTTTTCTACTTTTGCCCACAAATTGATTTGAACATGCAGAAAAACCTTGTTATAGTAGAGTCTCCTGCCAAGGCAAAAACCATTGAAAAGTTCTTGGGGGATGAATATAAAGTCCTTTCAAGTTATGGTCATATCCGTGACTTGAAGAAGAAGGAGTTTAGTATTGATGTAGCGAATGGCTACCTGCCTACTTATGAAATACCTGAAGACAAAAAGAAATTGGTAAAGGAATTGAAGTCCGAAGCCAAGAAAGCCGATATGGTTTGGCTCGCATCCGATGAGGACCGCGAAGGGGAAGCCATATCATGGCACTTGTTTGAAGTGTTGGGATTGGACCCAACTAAGACCAAGCGTATCGTATTTCATGAAATCACGAAGACCGCCATATTGAAGGCGATTGAAAATCCTCGTGACATTGACGTGAATCTGGTCAATGCCCAGCAGGCTCGCCGAGTATTGGATAGAATAGTTGGTTTTGAACTTTCACCGGTGTTGTGGAGAAAGGTGAAACCGGCTCTTTCGGCAGGTCGTGTGCAATCGGTAGCTGTACGCTTGATTGTAGAACGCGAACGTGAAGTGAATTCGTTTGTAAGCGAATCGTGGTATAAAGTAACTGCTGCCTTTGAAGTGCCGGGAGAAAACGGTGAAAAGACAGAGGTAAAGGCCGAATTGGGCAGACGCTTTAAGACCAAGGAAGAGGCTCATGCTTTCTTGGAAACTTGTAAGGGAGCTAAGTTCGAGATTGCTGATATCGTAACAAAGCCTTCGAAGAAATCGCCGGCTCCTCCGTTTACCACTTCTACCTTGCAACAGGAAGCTGCCCGCAAGTTGGGCTTCTCGGTGTCGCAAACCATGGTGGTGGCCCAGCGTTTGTACGAAAGCGGGCAAATCACTTACATGCGTACCGACTCTGTAAACCTTTCGGATTTGGCATTGGCTACCAGCCGTCAAGCGATTACGGATTTGATGGGTGAAAACTATGTTAAGACTCGTCAGTTTGCAACCAAGAGCAAGGGCGCACAAGAAGCCCACGAAGCTATCCGTCCTACTTATATGGCGAATGAAACCATCAGTGGAACGGCTCAGGAACAGAAATTGTATGAATTGATTTGGAAGCGTACCATTGCTTCTCAGATGGCCGATGCCGAATTGGAAAAGACTACCGCAACTATCGCTATCAGCAATAGTGATGAGGTGTTTATTGCATCGGGCGAAGTCATTACATTCGATGGTTTCTTGCGAGTATACAAGGAATCGTACGACGATGAAAACGAACAGGAAGATGAAAGCCGTCTTTTGCCTCCGATGTCGGTAGGTCAAGCATTGGAAAAGAATGCGGTATCGGCTATTCAGCGATATACATTGTGTCCTCCACGCTATACAGAAGCCAGCTTGGTAAGAAAGTTGGAAGAACTGGGCATTGGACGTCCATCTACGTATGCTCCGACTATTTCTACCGTTCAACAAAGAGGTTATGTAGAAAAAGGAAACAAGGAGGGCGTTAAGCGTAGCTACGATGTGCTTGTTTTGAAGGGTGACAAGATTTCTGAATCGACCAAGAGCGAGCTCACTGGCAATGAAAAGGCAAAACTTCTGCCTACCGATGTGGGTATCGTGGTGAACGATTTCTTGATGGAGTATTTCCCAGGTATCATGGATTATAACTTCACCGCAAGCGTAGAAAAGGAATTCGATGAAGTGGCCGATGGGGAAAAGGAATGGACAGGCATGATGGATGCTTTCTATCGCGATTTCCATCCGTTGGTAGAAAAGACATCGAATACCAAAACCGAACACAAGGTGGGCGAACGCATCTTGGGTACGGATCCGGTTAGCGGAAAGCCGGTATCTGTCAAGATTGGCCGATATGGTCCTATTATCCAGATTGGTACGGTAGACGATGAAGAGAAGCCTCGCTTCGCTCAATTGCCGAAGGGCATGAGCTTGGAAGGCATCACTTTGGAAGAAGCATTGGAATGTTTCAAGTTGCCAAGAACGTTGGGAGATTTTGAAGAAAAGACCGTGTCGGTTGGCGTTGGACGCTTCGGTCCTTATGTCCGTCACGATAATGCTTTCGTTTCAATACCGAAGGGAACGGATCCGATGAGCGTGACTCTGGAAGATGCAGTTGCCTTGATTGTTGCTAAGCGCGAGTCGGTTGAGAACAAGATAATCAAGACTTTCGATGAAGAGCCGGAACTTCAAATCTTGAATGGCCGATATGGTCCTTACATCTCTTACGAGAAAAAGAATTACAAGATTCCGGAAAATGTAGAACCGAAGGACTTGAACTTGGAAGCATGCTTCAAGGTGATTGAATTGCAGAAGGCTAAAGGTGAAACCCGTAAGACACGTTATAGCAAGAAGAAATGACGCGTATTTTTCTCATCGGTTATATGGGGGCGGGCAAGACCACGCTCGGAAAGGCGTTTGCCCGTGCCATGGGATTGACTTTTGTCGATTTGGACTGGTACATCGAAGAACGTTACCATAAGACCGTTCGTCAGATATTTGAGGAACGGGGCGAGGATGGCTTCCGTGAATTGGAAAAGCGGATGTTGCATGAAACGGGTGAGTTCGAGAATGTAGTCATCTCGGTGGGAGGTGGTACGCCATGTTTCTTTGATAATATGGATTACATGAACTCGGTGGGCGAAACCGTCTTCTTGGATGTGGATGTAAAAGTTTTGTTCCGCCGGTTGAAGGTCGCCAAGCAACAACGTCCGTTATTGGCAAACAAGACCGATGAGGAGTTGATGACATTCATCGTAGAGGCGCTTCAGAAACGATTGCCATTCTATTCCAAGGCAAATTATGTGTTCAATGGCGAAAGGTTGGAAGACCGTCGTCAGATTCAACAATCCGTAGAACGTTTAAAAGAACTTTTGAACTTATGATAAAGGAAAAACTCACCGTCATTAAGGTCGGTGGAAAGATAGTAGAGGAGGAAGCAACACTTAACCAGTTGTTGGCTGACTTCTCGGCAATAGAAGGTTATAAAGTATTGGTGCATGGTGGTGGCCGGTCGGCTACCAAGCTGGCTGCTCAATTGGGCATTGAAAGCAAGATGGTGAATGGTCGTCGCATTACCGATGCCGAAACCCTTAAGGTGGTGACCATGGTATATGGTGGTTTGGTGAACAAGAACATCGTGGCAGGTCTTCAAGCCAAGGGTGTGAATGCCATGGGCTTGACCGGTGCGGATATGAACGTAATGCGTTCGGTAAAACGACCGGTTAAGGATGTGGATTACGGCTTTGTGGGCGATGTGGAAGAGGTGAATGCCGATTTGTTGGGCAATCTCATCCGCCAGGGAGTTGTTCCTGTGATGGCTCCATTGACTCACGATGGTAAGGGCAGTATGTTGAATACCAATGCCGATACCATTGCTGGGGAAACCGCCAAGGCTTTGGCTAAATTGTTTGATGTCACTTTGGTGTATTGCTTCGAAAAGAAGGGTGTGCTTAGCGATGAAAACGATGATGATAGCGTTATCCCAGTGATCACTCCTGAACTTTTCAAGGAGTACGTGGATAAGGGTGTTATCCAAGGGGGTATGATTCCGAAGCTTGAAAACTCGTTCTCGGCTATCGATGCGGGAGTATCTCAAGTGGTGATTACTTTGGCATCGGCTATCCATCAGCAAGGTGGAACGGTTATAAAGAAATAAACAAAAAGTAAGTCCCCTTCAACGGTTGTGGTTGGAGGGGACATCTTTTATTTCAGAAACTTGTGCGGAAATTCTTTAACTCTGCACGAAGTGTTTTGGCTCTTCCTTCGGTGAGGTCATTCAAGATCTCCCAGAATTGGGGACCATGATTCATCTCTTTGGTATGAGTGAGCTCATGTAGGAGTACATAATCCATCAAGTGTGGCGGAAGCAACATGAGATAGCACGACAGATTGATGCTTCCTGTGGCCGAACAACTTCCCCATCGGCTTTTGCTTCCCGTAATCTTTACTTTCTTGTACTTGAAGCCATAGTGCTCAGCCAATTCGCTCAAGAGTGGCGGGAGATAGGTTTGTGCAGATTTCTTCAAGGCGCGGATAATGGCATTCCGTAATAAATCTTGAACGGCTTTCTGCGAGAAGTCCGTGCGGGGAGGGCAACAGATGGTGATATCTTCTTCGTTCATACGGAGAGTGAATCGGGAGAAACGACCTTCTTCCATGTGTAATCGGAAACAAGGCGCGTCTATCCGGAAGTTCAAGTCCAAGGGTTGCTCAACCGATTTTTGCCATTTCTCCAACAATTTGGGACGATATTCCTCGATAATGGCCATGACTCTTGATGTCAAGCATCGGGGAGGAACGGTGACATGCAATCCGTCGGGTTTGGTGCGCATGCTGATGTTCCGTGCCGTGGTGCGGGTACGGATAATGATTTGTCCGAAGTCCTGGTCGGGAACTACTCTTTTGGTTGCCATAAAACGCTTCGGTGTTTGGTTAGAAACGTGCCGGCGTTTCATCGAAAACGATTCCGTCCTTTTGCTTCTTCACTACGACTTTGCTTCCTTTCGGGTCGAGGTTGAAAGGAGTGACGTTATCGGTTGTATTGTCAACAATGAGGATGGCGCTTTGTTCGGCAAAGCGATCAATGTCCAAGATGGTCAATGAATCTGGCATGATGCCGTTCAGCAATAGGCTATCGTTCACATAAATGCTGAGGCTCTCGCCGGAAAAATCACCGCTGACTTCAATGTGGTAGCGTCCTTCGTAAGTCACCTTCTTGTCGGCGTCCCTCTTCAAAGTGAAAGAGAGGTAGAGGAACAAGCCGGTAATGAACAATACGGCAAAGAACAGTACGGCGTTGAAAGTCATGAATTTCTTATGTGGATTGTATCTTTTTCTGCTCATAATTCGATAAGTTTCTGCAAATCTATAAAAAAAAGAGGAAAATATTGTGGCTCTGATGGATAATTTGTATATTTGCATCCGAAATGGATGAATGGTGGGGCTTGAACAAGGCCCTTTTTTTGTTCTTAATAGTGAATAAATGATAGACAGAAACGTTGTAAGCGGGATTGTGAACGAATGGCTGGAAGATAAGGAATATTTTCTGGTAGATGTTTCCGTTACCCCGGATGACAAGATTGTAGTGGAAATCGACCATGCCGAAGGTGTATGGATTGACGATTGTGTGGAACTTAGCCGATTCATTGAGTCGAAGTTGGATCGTGAAGAAGAAGACTACGAGCTGGAAGTGGGCTCGGCTGGTATCGGGCAACCATTCAAGGTGTTGCAACAGTATCTCATTCACATTGGTAAGGAAGTGGAAGTGCTGACACGTGAAGGCAAGAAACTGGAAGGCGTGTTGAAGGATGCCAATGAGGAAAACATGACCGTAACGATTCAGAAGAAGGTGAAGCTCGAAGGTTCAAAGCGCCCTAAGATGGTGGAGGAAGATGTCACCTACAAGTACGATGAAATAAAATATACTAAATACTTAATTAGTTTTAAATAATTATGGCCAAGAAAGAAGAAACAATCAGCTTGATTGATACGTTTTCGGAATTTAAGGATACTAAGAATATCGACCGCACTACCATGGTAAGTGTGCTCGAAGAATCTTTCCGTAGTGTGATTGCGAAAATGTTTGGCACCGATGAGAATTACGACGTGATTGTAAATCCGGACAAGGGTGATTTCGAAATCTATCGTAACCGTGTGGTGGTAGAAGATGAGGAGTTGGAAGACGATAACAGAGAAATTTCACTGACCGAAGCACGTAAGATCGATGCGTCGTACGAAGTGGGAGAAGAAGTAACCGATGAAGTGATTTTCGCTAAGTTCGGTCGTCGTGCCATCTTGAACCTTCGCCAGACATTGGCTTCGAAGATTCTCGAATTGGAAAAGGACAGCCTTTATAATAAGTATATCGATAAGGTGGGCAAGATTATTGCTGCCGAAGTATATCAGATCTGGAAGAAGGAAATCCTTTTGCTCGATGACGAAGGCAATGAATTGTTGCTCCCGAAGACAGAACAGATTCCGAGCGACTTCTATCGCAAGGGCGAAACCGTACGTGCCGTAGTAGCTCGTGTGGACAACCGCAACAACAATCCGAAGATTATCTTGAGCCGTACATCGCCGATGTTCTTGGAACGCTTGCTCGAACAGGAAGTTCCAGAAATCCACGACGGTTTGATCACTATCAAGAAGATTGCCCGCATCCCGGGTGAAAGAGCAAAGATTGCCGTTGAAAGCTATGACGAACGTATCGACCCGGTAGGAGCATGTGTGGGTGTGAAGGGTAGCCGTATCCATGGCATCGTTCGTGAACTTCGCAACGAAAATATCGATGTAATTAACTATACAGCGAACATCCAACTCTTTATCCAACGTGCGTTGAGCCCTGCAAAGGTGTCAAGCATCACAATGAACGAAGAAGAAAAGAAGGCAGAAGTATATTTGAAGCCGGAAGAAGTATCATTGGCTATCGGTAAGGGTGGTATGAACATCAAGTTGGCAAGTATGCTTACTGAACACACCATCGACGTATACCGCGAATTGGATGAAAATGTAGACGATGAAGACATCTATTTGGATGAATTCAAGGATGAAATTGATGAATGGGTCATCAATGCAATCAAGAGCATCGGACTCGATACAGCTAAGGGCGTATTGAACGCACCACGCGAAATGCTGATTGAAAAGGCCGACTTGGAAGAAGACACCGTAGACGAGGTGTTGAATATTTTAAGCGCTGAGTTTGAAGAAGAGTAATCTCCCTCTGCTCAGATTTAATCAATAAAAGACGAGTATGACGATTAGACTGAACAAAGTAACAAGAGATCTGAATGTAGGAATAACGACGGTAGTTGAATTCTTGCAGAAGAAGGGACATACCATTGAGGCAAATCCTAATGCGAAAATTACCGAAGAGCAATATGCTGAACTTGTGAAGGAGTTCAGTAAGGATAAAAATCTGAAAAAAGAGTCTGAGAAGTTCATTCAGGAAAGACAAAACAAGGAACGCAACAAGCCGACCGTATCTATCGCCGAGGAACCGAAGAAGGAAGAGGAAGTTGATCTTCGTCCGAGTGTAAAACTCAAACCGGTAGGTAAGATTGATTTGGACAACCTGAACAAGCGAGCTGCTGCACCGAAGAAGGAAGAGTCCGTGAAGGAAGAAAAAGTGGTTGTAGCTCAGGAACCGGTGGTTGTAGAAAAACCATTGGTGAAAGAAGAAAAAAAGGAACCGGTTCAAGAAGTGGTTGTTGCTCCGGTGAAAGAAGAAACAGAACCACAAGAAGTGCACATGGAAAAAGAAACTTCTGAAAAGATAAATATTCAAGAAGAAGACGGTGTATTCAAAATCCGTCCGACAGAGTTAAAGACAGGCATCAATGTCTTGGGTAAGATTGACTTGGATGCCTTGAATCAGTCAACCCGTCCGAAGAAGAAATCGAAGGAAGAAAAGCGGAAGGAACGCGATGAAAAGGAAAAGGTTCGTCAGGAACAGCGCAAGCAGATGAAGGACGCCATCATCAAGGAAATCCGCAAGACTGATGATAAGAATGCAAAAGATACCGACGATGAAGCTAACAAGAAGAAAAAGCGCAATCGCATCGGTAAGGAAAAAGTAGATATCAATGCTCCAGGCAATCAAGGCGGTTTCCGTAAAGATGGTAAGGATGCATCTGGTAAGGGTAACAATGCTCAGGGAAAACAAGGTAAGGACCAGGGCAAACCAAATAAGGATCGCTTCAAGAAGCCGGCTCCAAAGGTGGAAGTGAGTGATGAAGATGTAGCAAAGCAGGTAAAGGAAACTTTGGCTCGCTTGACTAACAAGACCAAGAACAAGGCTGCTAAGTATCGTAAGGAAAAGCGTGATAATGTACGCGACCGTATGATGGAGCAGGAAGAAATGGAACAGGAAGAAAGCAAGATCTTGAAGCTGACCGAATTCGTAACAGCAAACGAATTGGCCAACATGATGGACATTCCTGTAACTCAAGTTATCGGTACTTGTATGAGCATCGGTATGATGGTATCTATCAACCAACGTTTGGATGC
>JAFYWH010000035.1 GCA_017558175.1 Bacteroidaceae bacterium | reverse complement strand
TACAAAAATACGAAAATCTTAGGAATTTACTTTATTTTTGCAGAAAAGAAAGATATTATGCCTAGTAAAAATCCATTTGCCTTCAAGGCCAAGCAACAGAACAAGAAAAAGTCCTCCGGAAAGCGGGTAGGAAAGTCGAAACCCGAGAAAGCGAACAATCAGCTGAACCGGAGGGTAAAATAAAGTAAAGGGGGTGAACAAGCCGTTCACCCCCTTGCTGAATAATTATCTACTCTTTTGGAATACTTTCATTAACCATTTTCTGCATTTCCTGCAATGTGATGTTGCCCATGATGGAAATAATGGTAAACTCGTCTTTTTCGTCGGTTATCAGGACAAATTCGCTATTGCCTTTTTTCTTTTCCTTGAAGTAGATGGTAGTTTTGTCGCCATCTTCGCGTATTCGCATCAGCTCCTCATAGCCGTTTTTGGTGTTGATGTCTTTGGTTTCTTTACGAAGTTGTTCTATGATGTCTGCTTCCTCGCAAGACAAGATTTGAATGTTGTCGAGCCGATTGGCTATGTTCCCTACATTCACGCCGTTGATTTTACCTGACATGTCGGGGAACATTTTGAGCATACTTTTGGTGATATAAACGGAACTGACTCCGTCCATTTCGGCATATTTGTCAAAGAAGGATTGCTGGGCGTGGCAGAATAATGTGCCGAGGGTCAGCAGGATGGTCAATAGATATGTACGTTTTTTCATATTATTCATTGATTTTATTCAGTTGTTTCAGGATATTTTTTTCTATACTTTCAGTGGTTCTTTGAGCGGTCTCCATCTGTTTCATTCCCTTATTTAGCGCCATAGAGAAATGTGCAAGTGCCTTTTGGGCTTCCATGTATGCTTCTTCGGGAGTGGCGCAAGTGTCTGTTCTTGCAGGAGTTGGATTATAAAGATACCAACCGAATGATAGCATGATCAGCAAGCTGGCTGCTATGCTTCCTAACCATTGCAGATGAAGGATTCGTTTGTTCCGACGGGGTTTCTCATCGCTGTCCCAACGGTCGATGGCTTTCGACAAACGTTCTTCCAAGCCTTCGGGAACGTTCGCATCATCGGTGGATGACTGCAGTTGCAGGAACATTTCTTTTTCGTTGGCAAGCTGGGGGGGCACTTGTCCCTCAAGGAAGAATCGTTTCAGTTTCTCTTCCTCTGCTTCCGTTGTTTGGGCATTGTAGTAACGCTCCAGAAGTTCGTTTATTTTATCGATGTTCATAGTTCCTGATGATGTTAAATTGTTCACGTATCTTTTTTCTTGTCCGGCTCAGCAGTACCCTGATGTTGACGGACGAAAGGCCGGTGGCTTGTTCTATCTCCTCGTAAGAGCAGTCGTTTACGTCGCGCATCACGACGATTTGTTGTTGCTGTTTGGGGAGGGCACGGATAATTCGCTTCACCTGATTGACCTCATCCTTCAGTTCCGCTTCACGCATCGGGTTGTTTTCTTCCGTGATGTTCAGTTCCTCGGGTGTCCGATTATCTTCTTCCAAACGGACACTTCTTAGCGAGTCGAAGCAAAGGTTCTTGATAAGGGTTATGCAGTATGCTTCCATGCATTCAATGTCTGGTGGAAGTTCCTCCCGCTTTTTCCATAGTTTCAGATAAGTTTCCTGCACCATGTCTTCTGCATCTTGGGTATTTCCCAGCAACCGGAAAGCTACCCGATAGAGCTTCTGGTGGTAGGGCAGGAACTTTCTTTTAAAGTCACTTGCGTCCATCAATCATTATTTTATCGTCATCAATGATGGCTTGAATGTCTTCCTGCTTTATTTTCCCTTTTATCAAGACGAGAGCACAATCGTCATTGCCTGTGGTCAGTACCAATAACTCACGAATCATCTGGTCTTCCATCTTTGCAATAATCTTTACGTTTTCGCCATCTTCTTTTACTTGCATCCAGGTTTCATAGCCGTTGTGTTCCAATTGGCTCACTTTTTGGGTAAACTGTTTCTTGATGTCTTTCGTACAGTCTTCCAAATCGAGAACCTTCACCGAGTGGGTTCCTTTGACTAGCGGATTGTTTCTTTCGTCGTTGTCCATAAACAGGCGTGCAAACTTCATCAGGAGAGGTGAAACGCTAACACTTTCTACCCCCTTCACATCCTTGAATTCATTATAAACTGCGTCCATGTTTTGAGCAAAACTCATCTGGCAGGCACATATTATGATCATTGTAAAAATCAATCTTTTCATGTTCTTTTTGTTTTTCTGTTATTTACTTGTTTTCTGTGAAGCGCTTTCAATAACATAGACGGGATTTCTTGAAAGTTGTTACAAAATTAGTGATTCTTTTTTTCAAAATTTTCGCCTCGCTATAATCTTTTGGTGCAACTATTCCGACAAAGAAACTGGAAAAGGAAAACAATACGGTAGATATAGCAAAAGAGGAGTGACAAAATCACTCCTCTTTTCGTTTTAAGCAGCAGTTGGTTGTGATGCAGTTTTGCTTGTACTCACTTTGGTTACTCTATATACACTTCCATACATGGTATGTATTTTCTTGGCTCCCACTTTGGTCATCATCTTGCCGAAGTGCTTGGGATTGACACCACGGAACAATACCGGAAATCGTTTCTGCAACTGGTTGAAGATGTCCGTAGCAGTCAGCTCCAAGTAAGGTTCTTCCTCTTTTGGCAAGGCAAATACCTTATAGAAAGCTTCTTCTTCCGGCGAATGGCGATAATAAGCACGATTGTGGCGCTGGATTTCCTGTTCCTCTTCTTTCGAGAGCCAATAACGCTTGCCCGATTCCAATTCAAACTTAAGTTGGGCATAGACTTGGGCATAATCGATGGCCGAACAATCAATCGGTTTTTCCACTTCGATGCATAGGAAACGACGGCTTCCTGTCTCGTCAGTCAACAAAGCTTTTTCATTGCTTGTACCAATGAAGGAAGCAATTCTTGGCAAGTCGCTGAAGTACGCCTTGAAGCATTTTCGGTAGTTCACCTTCTTCATCTGCATCAGGTTCTTCAGGATGGTCATCATACGCTCGGTGTATTGGTCGAACTCATCCATGTTGATCAATCCGAAGGTAGAAATCTTCTGTTCGCATCCGCTGGTCGATGTGATGGCGAACTTGTCCGTGTAGTAAGCTCGAAGCTCCTCCGGCAAGAGGATGGAACAGAAAGTCGATTTACACATCCCTTGCTCCGCACTTATCAAGATAGGTGCTACGGCATTGGCACAACGAGCCGGATAGCCCAACCATTGCGCCACCATGCCCAACATCCATCGGTGGAAGCCGTTGAGCCATATCGACTTACCCGAAACTCGGGCACCTAACATAGTCACACGGTCGGTTCCGTCCCATTCGGGCAGGCTTGCCATGTAGTCCTTAAACGGATGGTGAGTGGCAATCTGGTCGGAGAAAATGAATCGTTTTACATCGGCATCCTTGCAATCGATGCCTTGCATCATGGCCTTGAAGCTAAGGCTGTTCATCAGTCGTTTGTCTATCATCCGATAGGTGGTCGTGTTCTTCGGTTTGCACTCTGGCATGTCAGTCAAGACATTGTAACGGAAATCGAAGTTCTCAGAAAGGAAGTTTTGAAGATCTTCCAACTTTGGGTTGGCACCCACAGTGGTTGTGTTATTCATAAAAGGTTTAGTTAGTTGTTAATTATGGCTCATGTCCATAATACAAATATACGAAATTTAAACCCCTTTGTCAAGTGTTTTGGCCACCTTTTTTTGTTTGTCATTTAACCTTCTAAAGTGCGAAATATCTTGTCATACTTGTCAGCCTATACTGAACAAATTGATATTGAGAAGATTCTTATGACACGTGGAGGCAAAAAGGCTTGTCATTGCTTGTCATGCTGTCTTATGGCAAACAATTTTCCCAATACTCCTTTAAAAGCTCTTACTCGATTGATGCCTTCTCGGATTTCGAAAGTGTCATCCGGAAAAGCCACGCATCGTTTAGACAAATTTGAAAAATTGTTTTGATGAAAAGGAAAAACTCTTTACCTTTACTTTTAAAACGTAAAAATCCCTTTTATTTATGAAAACCTCATATTTAAGTTTACTGGTTTTTCTATTGGTTGGATGTGGTTATAGTAATTCTACGGACATTCATGTGAAGTCACGTGACAATGTTATAAAGGTGCGTGATAAAGTTGTTGAGGTACTAACTGAAGAACCATTTATAAGTACATATAGTGATGTGCAATTATTAAATGACCACTTGATTATAAAAGACTGGAAAGGTTATGATTATTTGATTCATGTATTCAAAAAGAACACGTTCGAACACGTGAAAAGTACAGGAACAACCGGACAAGGACCTGATGAGATAGCCAATATAGGCAATATATTCCTTGATGAAAAGAAAAATAATTTCTATGTTGTGGATCAAGGAAAACTTCAGTTGTTGTCTTACAATTTGGATAGCCTTTTGTCGATGGATGATTACAATTTTACAACGAAGATGAGAATTACCAAAAAAGCTTATCCTTCGGGCTGTTATTATATTACTGATACTTTTTCCATAGCCAAACAGTTGAGTTTTGCGGAGAATGGAGGAGCCATAGAAAGCTGTGGCCGGTGGAATATGATTACAGGAGAATTCAAGAAAGGATATATTCATCCGACTCAATCCACCCAAGCCATCAATACACATTCTACTCATTTCGATGCTTCAGAAAAACAAGGCATATATGTGATGTGCAGTCGTTTTTTTGATGTCATGACCATCTGTAATTTGGATGGGACTTTGAAATGCAATGTATATGGTCCAAACTGGGAGGATAACAAGACTGATAAGATGCATTATAATATGGACGTATGCATAGGTGGAGATAAAATTTATGCTTTATACGCTGGTGTACATAATGATTCACCGGATAGATATCCTACCCAGATGTTAGTTTATGATACCAACGGGAATTATTTGAAGACTTTGGACATAGGCTATCATATTCTTAATTTCTGTTATGATGAGGATAATCATCGGTTAATTCTTCATGCAGATGATGACATTCAATTCGGTTACTTGGATTTGGAGGGAATTGTCTAAAAAGTGAAATTAAGAAGCCAAACATATCCTGTCATTTTGGGCGAGCTTACTAATCATTACCGCTTGGAAAGACAATATTTATAAAGGTGTGAAAATGCTTGTCATGGTTGTCAGTGGTATGTTAACTGCTTTATATACAATAAGTTCCTATGACAACCAACGCAAAATCCCGTCGTCATGGTTGTCATACCCTCTTTTTTCTGACAACCATGACAACCATTTTTAGCTCTGGTTGTCATAGGAACTTGTTGATTGTCAGTGTTTTTGATATATGCTGACAACCATGACGACGAAAAACAAACCTTTTATTTTTTTTGCAATGGTTTGGAAGACGCGGAGGCGAAAATAAAAAACGCCTTGGCGTTTCAACCAAAACGCTTAGGCGTTTTACTTCAAATGCTTAGGCGTTTTGGCCTGACGATTTTATTTCAAGTATTCATCCAGTTTCCCATTATAAATGTCTGCACTGGTCAAACGGGCATGATAGGTGCCGTCTGGTGCTATCAAGATGTAGGTAGGCATGGCTTTGATGTTATAACTACCGGCTATTCCACCCCACAAGCCTCCGCCATCGTTCAGGCTGTGCCAAGTGATTTCCTTTTGATAAGGTGACTTTTTCCAAGTATCTATCTTGTCCACACTGATGCTGATAATGGTCAGTTGGTCGGCATATTGTTGCTGTATTTTCCCGATTTTGGGGAATGCACTGATGCATGCTCCACAATAGTTGGCCCAGAAGTCCAGCAAGACATATTTTCCGCGGAAGTCCGCAAGATGGTGCTTCTTTCCGTTTACGTCGAACAAGTCGCTATCCACGCAGGGTTTTCCCAATTCGGCCTTGGGGTAGGGGTATACCCATTCTCTTACACTCTTTCCGTCCGGTTTCCGGTCAATCTTGTCGGATTTCAGCAGATATAGTTCCTTGATAGGCTCTTCCAAGAGTTCTCTTCTGAGTGATGCCAAATAAATGATGGTGCTCAATTGGTCCATCCAGTAGTCAGTCACAGGAAGTTCTTTCATGGCTATCAGCTGGCTCTTGAGCCAAAGAACATGATTCTTTTCCTTCAAAGTATCTTTTTTTGCCAATATGACTTTGGTTCTATCCCATTCGGCTTCGCTCATTTCCGTATCTCTGCGGTATTGCCGATAGGCTTCATAGTCCAGCCATGCTTGTTGGTAGGCTTCACATTCCTTGGCCGTGGCCTTTCGGATGAAGTCCCATTCCTTCTGTTCGGGAGCTTTGGTTTGTACTTCCCAATTGCCTAATATTTTACCATTTCCTTTCATATAGATGGTATCTCCTTGTTCTGCCCAGAATTCGAGTTTAACCCAACTATGAAAGCCGGGTGAAGTGGAGTACAAGGCAAAATGTCGGCTGGCAGGATTGCCGTATTGGAAACTCAGAGTGAATCGGCCGTTGATGACTTTTCCATTGTCTTCCGAATCGTCTTTATGGAATCGTCGCGTAGCACCTGTTCCGTCTGTTTCCTCCAGGTTGAATACCGTTCCTTCTGGGATATTCTTAACTTCGCCGATGACGACGATGCGTTGCTGGGCGTTGATGGTTGTAAGGCTTCCTAAAAGGAAAGCTATCCATGTCATGAATATTTTCGTTTTCATCATTGCTCCTTTCCTATTTAATCATTCAATACTGTTTGTCTGAAAATCACTTGCTGAGGCTTGTATAGGTCTCTCAACAGGCGACGTACCTCGTTCACGTTCTCCATTCTCTGGTTTTTGGTGGCACGGAAACCGATGCGTACATATTCGTCCTGGTTCAGCGTGTGTAGCCTTTGTTTTACGGCATCGCTTAATTCTTGGAGGGTGAAATTCTTCAGTGGAGGCGTTTGTTGGTCGTCCAAGGAGATTTCGATGCCATTATATCGCTTCACGCCCTTCTCTTCTGCATGGGCATAGGAAGGTTCGTTGATGAATACCAACGGAGCAAGCTTCTTCTCCTTGTAAGCTTCTTTGATTTCGTTCAGGTACGAACTTGCCAGGGCCTGGTCCGTTTGGGCTTCGTAGGAAAATCCGATGCAATGCATCTCCTTTTCGGTGCTTCTTCCAATCATGTCCAGCACATCGGCCAAGGCAGCTTTGACTTCTTTGGGAGAATGGATGTGCTTGTCCTTGAAGCATGCCTTGTTGTCGTTGTCCATGGTGAAGGCGTGGACATTGCCGTTTCTCACTTTAGAGAAGTCATATTTCTTGATTTCAGACTTGAAATACTCCTTGTAGGACTCAAGGGATTCCACTTGTTTTTCTTTCACTTCCGTGAAAAGGAGCACAGCCCCTGCCACAATGGGAACTACGGCTAGCCATTTCAACCGTTCCCATCCGCTTGATTTTTCTTGAATCATCATAGTGATACGTTTTTGAAGTTGGGTGTGGTTAAAGCCGTTGGCGATGGTGTAGAGCTTTTTGCCAACTGCTTTCTTTACTAATAATAATTGGTATTGAGTTGCATCGATGCCTTGGTTGATGACGCTTCTGTCCGCCTCGAATTCGTGGAGCTGTTTCAGTTCCGTGTGGATGAGCCACACCATGGGGTTGAACCAATGGAGAGCATGGACAATGATCATGAAGAGGATGTCATAAGAGTGCCGGCATTGGTAGTGCATCCGTTCGTGTACCAGCACTTGCGGATAGTTCCGATAGTCTTCTTCGCTGATGATGATGTAGTTACTCCAACTGAATGAAGGTACTTTCTCTGGAAGTACAATGAGCCAGCATCCGTCTTTCCATTGCTTGGGGTGGCGGGCTATCAGTCTCCATACTTCGACAAACGAGCGGATGACCATAATCAGATAAATAATGGCACCCAATGCGTAGATGGTTGTCAGTAAGTAGGGCAATAGGGGAGCGGGAGCATTTGTTTCCGTTTCCTGAATGGAGAGTGTTGCTTCGCTCATGGGTTGAACCTCTTCGGAGGTGGCTTTCAGCACCAGCATCTCGTCGAGCACTTGCATGGGGAGCTGTATGCCTTCTACCTCTTCCACCGTAATGGTATGGCAAGGCAAAAGCATGCACACGAGGGTTCCCACCAACAACATCCACCGGTTGAGGCGGAAGAAGGTGGTCTTTCGCATCGCTATCAGAAAGAAGGCATAGAACAGGCCCAGATAGACGGTGCTCTTGATGAGGTAGATTAAGAAGTAAGACATGCCGGGTTATTTTTTCTGGTTTCTTTCAATCAGGTCAATCAGTTCTTTCAGTTCGTCAATATTCATGTTTTCCTCTTCGATGAAGTGCGAGACTACACTGGTATAGGAATTGTTGAAATATTGCGAGATGACTGCACCTAAGGCGGAGCCTTTGTATTGCTTTTCACTGATGAGTGCATAATATTGGTTGGTGTTCCCCATAGGCCGGCGAGCCAGGAATTTCTTTTCTTCCAGGAACTTCACTTGAGTAGCCACGGTATTGTAATGTGGTTTCGGTTCATCGTAGTACTTCAACAAGTCGCGGATGAACATATCGCCATGTTTCCAGAACAAGGTCATAATTTCTTCTTCTTTTGCTGCCAGTTTTTTCATTGTTCAAAGTGCTTTTAATGGTTTACTGATGCAAACATAAGAATTAAAATCCAAACAATATACTAAACCGATTAGTATATATCCTAAATTTAATAGGATTTAACGAATGGTATAAAACAAAACGAGGGCGCATCGTTCGATACGCCCTCGTTCATGTTCGGTTATCAGATTACTTACCTGCGTTCTTTACATATTTTTCCAACCAAGCATCTTCTTCGTACAAGAGATGGAGGATGTTTTCCTTGGCCGAGTAGCTATGGCTTTCCAATGGAAGAACCACGTAGCGTACGGTTGCCTTGTGACCTTTCAACGCCTGGTAGAAGCGTTCGCTTTGGATTGGGAAGGTACCGGTGTTGTTGTCCAATTCACCGTGAACGAGCAACAATGCACCACTCAACTGATTAGCGTAATTGAACGGAGACATGGCGTTATACACTTCAGGAGATTCCCAGAATGTACGGGTTTCTGCTTGGAAGCCGAACGGAGTCAACGTACGGTTGTAAGCACCGCTACGAGCGATGCCGGCCTTGAACAACTTGGTGTGTGTAAGCAAGTTACCAGTCATGAATGCACCATAAGAGTGACCACCCACGCCGATGCGTTCAGGGTCGCCCACGCCCATTTCAGTGATGACCTTCACGGCTGCTTCAGCATCCATCACCAATTGTTCGATGTAAGTATCGTTTGGTTCCTTGTCTTCAGTACCCACGATTGGCATTTCCACATTTTCCATCACACAATAGCCACGAGTTACCCAGAAGATAGGCGAGCCGTACTTGATGATAGAGAAGTTGTATTGCGAACCACGAACCTGTGCAGCATCCTTGGCATTGCGGTATTCACGCGGATAAGCCCACATCAAAACCGGCAATCGGCCGTCCTTTTCCTTATCGTAACCGGCTGGCAAGTAAACGGTTGCAGTCAAGTCGATACCATCGGCTCTCTTATACTTGATCTTTTCCTTGGTCACGCCTTCCATCATAGGGTATGGGTTGGCGAAAGCTGTCAAGGCTGTTTCCTTCTTCTTCTTCAAGTCCTTCAAGTAGAAGTTGGCAGGGTTGGTCTGCGATTCGCGTGAAGTGATGAACTGCAACTTGGCAGGGTCCTTCATTTCGTATACTGTTTCGTAATATGGAGCTTGGCAACGCCACAAGATGGTGTTCTTCTTCTTGACGATGTCGTAACGGCTCAAGTAAGGCATATCGCCTTCAGGAGATGCACCGGTGTTGATCATCAGGAGTTCGTTGTGGTTCTTGTTGGTGTAGAGAACCTGGCGGTTGAACTCGTTCTTGGTAGTAACCGGACGGCCCGGATCGTTATAGCGGTCGTCTGTACTGATGTCGAAAATCACGACTGGCTTCGCATTGCTGCCCGGCACGAAGCTCGATGTGATGCGACGACGGGTAGCGCGTGAACTTTCGTTAACCAAAGCGAAAGTATCGTCGCACCATTGGATGCCGCCGAAGCGCTTTTCTGTCTTCACCACCACCTGCTTTTCGCCGGTGAAAGGTGCATCTTGCTGATATACGATGTCCAAGTATTCCAACTTCTTGCCTCTTGGGTTACCACCATCCTGTGCTTCTACCCAGTAGATGGTAGCTGCCTTGTCGGCTCTCCAAGCAAACTGGCGTGGATAAGGAGAGGTAGTGTCATAGCCCATTGCAGTAACAACGGTCGGAGTCTTAGCCAATTCCTTCACCAACTTACCGTCGAGGTCAATCACCTGAGTATTAGTCGGGAAGCTGCGGTAAGGCACGGTGTATGAATAAGGCTTTTCGATGGTGTTGGTCAACATCAACGACTTGTCTGGTGACAATGAAATCTGCGAATAGATGCCCGGCTTGCCGATTTCCTGTTCGCCATTGGCAGTTATCTTCACAATCTGCGATGTAAAATAATATTCAAACAAAGCTTCGTCGTAACCGTTCTTCAACAAGTCCTGATAAGTACGTGCCGGTACAGACTTGCCCAAGTTTTCCTGTACCACAGGGCCGGTAGGCACTTGGCTCTTGGTTGGTGCTCCTTGGTTCGATGCAGGAACGGCCTTGAAGAGGAAGTCTGTATTGTTCAACCAATATACATTTTCGCCCAAAGTAGCGTTCATGCGGCGGTTGCTGAGGCGGGTAGCCTTTCCGTCGGCCAATGAAGCGCTATAAAAATAGACACCATCCTTTTCCTTGTTGGCAATGAGGATACGGTCGCCACTTGGATACCATTCGGCACTCCAGATGATGCTTTCTTCCGGCAATCCCTGGATAGTCATTTCGGCATTGTTCTTCATGTTGACAATGACAATCTTGTTGTAGCCCGGACGGCGTGATACGCTATAAGTGTCCGGATTGATGCGTGCACCTGCCAAACGGAGTTCCGGCTGAGCAAGTTCGCTAAGCGGAGTGTAAGAGAAGCCATGCAATTGCATCATCTGGCTATAGTCGCTATTGAAGTCAACGGTTGGTGTAAGCGGTGCCAAAGCCATTTCTTCAATCACCTTCGGTGGTCTCTGATAGCTGTTTTCTTGTGCAGTTGCCGATAGACAAGCTAAAAGGCAAGCTACGATTAAAGTTGTGATCTTCATGTTTTTATCGATTTTAAGATTCATATTATTCTACTAATGCAAAGTCCAATTGCTTTCTTTCCAGGTTGGCGCGTACCACCTTAATGCGGATAGCATCGCCCAAGCTGTATTTTTTGTGGAAACGGCGTCCGGTAAGGCAATATGCCTTTTCGTCGAAGTCGTAGAAGTCATCGTCGAGCTCGCGCATTGGAATCATACCTTCGCACTTGTTCTCGTTCACTTCTACATAAAGTCCCCATTCGGTTACTCCCGAGATGGTTCCGTCGAACTCCTGTCCCATGCGTTCGCCCATGAATTCCACTTGCTTGTACTTGATGGAAGCGCGTTCGGCATTGGCTGCTATCTGCTCCATGTTCGAGCTATGGTCGCACAAGTCTTCGTACTTGGCTTCCTGAGCGGTGCGTCCGCCAGCCAAATAGCGGGCCAACAAGCGATGCACCATCATGTCCGGGAATCGGCGGATAGGCGAGGTGAAGTGGGTATAATAGTCGAATGCCAAGCCATAGTGACCGATGTTGTGGGTAGAATACTTGGCCTTCTGCATGGCCTTCAAAGAAATCATTTCAATGAGGTTCTGTTCCTTCTTGCCATGCACTTCCTTGAGGAGCTTGTTGAGCGACTTCGATACGTCGGTCTTGCTTCCCGATGTACGGATTTTATACCCGAATCGGTTTACGAACCAGTTCAAGTTATCCAATTTTTCCGGATCCGGAAGGTCGTGGATACGATATGGGAATACCTTGGCCTTCTTGTTGCTTGGCACCTTGCCGATACATTCGGCCACGGTGCGGTTGGCCAAGAGCATGAACTCTTCGATAAGCTTGTTGGCTTCCTTCGATTCCTTGAAGTAAACGCTCAGAGGTTTTCCCTTTTCGTCGATTTCAAAACGCACTTCCACACGGTCGAAGTCCACGGCACCTGCTGCCATGCGGTTCTTGCGGAGGATTTGTGCCAATTCGTTCAGTTTCAGTATTTCTTCCTTGTATTCGCCTTCACCAGTTTCGATTACGGCCTGTGCCTCTTCGTAAGTGAAGCGACGGTCGCTCTTGATGACGGTCTTAACGATGCGTGAGTTTTTCACTTCTGCCTTGTCGTTCATCTCGAAGATGGCCGAGTATGCCAACTTCTCCTCGTTCGGGCGGAGCGAGCAGAGCAAGTTGCAGAGTCGTTCGGGAAGCATCGGGATGGTTCTATCTACCAAGTAGACAGAAGTAGCACGTTTTTCGGCTTCCTTGTCGATGCAGCTTCCTTCCTTTACATAGTGGGTTACATCGGCAATGTGTACGCCCACTTCCCACAAGCCTGGCTTGAGGAGGCGGATAGAGAGGGCATCGTCGAAGTCCTTCGCATCCTTCGGGTCGATGGTAAAAGTTGTGATAGAGCGGAAATCTTCACGCTCGGCATAGTCTTCGGGCGTAATGATATCAGAAATTTGGTCGGCTGCAGCTTCCACGTTTTTCGGGTAGACGTATGGCAAACCGAATTCGGCCAAGATGGCATGCATCTCGGTGTTGTTGTCTCCGGCTTGTCCCAAAATGTCGATGACCTTACCGATAGGGTTCTTGGCATCTTCCGGCCATTTGGTGATTTTCACCACGGCCTTGTCGCCATCCTTTCCGCCCTTCAGCATATCGCGTGGAATGAAGATGTCATTGGCCAACGTGCGGTCTTCGGTGAGGAGGAAAGCATAGAACTTGTCTACCTTCAGCGTACCTACAAAGGTATCCTTGGCACGTTCGATGATTTCTATCACTTCGCCTTCTACCTTGCGTCCCTTACGCTTGGCGGTGAGTGAGACTTTTACTTTGTCGCCATGCATGGCATGTCCGGAATTGCGTTCGGCTATGAAGATGGCTTCGCTACCATCGTCGGGCAGGAACGTGTTCTTTCCGTTGCTCTTGCGCTGGAACTTACCGGTCAGGATAACGCCATGGTTATTCAGCTTGAAGTGTCCGTTATCCATTACTTGAATGAAGTCGTCTTCTGCCATTTCATTCAAGATGTCCACGCAGAGCATCTTCAGCGGATGGGTGGTAAGGTTCAGATTGCGGAATATCTGTTTGAGCGCAAAATCCTCGCCCGGACGCATTTGCATCCAGGTCATGAGGATTTCAGCCAATTCGTTTTTTCTCATGTGCTTGCCAGCTTTCTTGTCTTTCTTCTTTGTCATGGTGTGCGGTTGTTTTTACTTTTCAATATAATCTCCGTTGTTGCGGATCAGTTCGATGAGCTTTTCTACAGCCTGTTCTTCTGGGATGTTCTTTTCGATACATTCCTTCTTCTTGTAGAGGCTCACTTTGCCACGTCCGGCACCCACATAGCCATAGTCGGCATCGGCCATTTCGCCCGGACCGTTTACGATACAGCCCATGATGCCAATCTTCAATCCCTTGAGGTGTGAAGTGGCTGCCTTGATGCGGGCAATGGTTGATTCCAAGTCGTAAAGCGTACGGCCACAACCCGGACACGAGATGTATTCTGTCTTGCTGGTGCGTACACGGCCTGCTTGCAAGATACCGAAAGCGGTAGTGTCGACCAATTCGTGCGACAAGCTTCCTTGGTTGAACAGGAAGATACCGTCGCAAAGTCCGTCGAATACCAAAGCACCCATATCGGCTGCCGACTTGATTTGGAGGTTTTCGGCTTCTTCTTCCTGATAGAACTGGAAGAAAACTACCGGATTCTTCAAGCCTTCGTCCATCATTTCGTGCAACATGCCACGGAACTCGCCCAAACGGTTGATGTGGTTGCTTTGTGCAATAATCACCACTTCGGGATGTACCTTCAGGGCAGCAATCACTTCGCGGTTCAGCGCCATGTAAGGCAAGAAGAGGAACTTCAAGTCTGCTTTTGTGTGGTGCAGGAGCAACATCTGCTGATAGTTGAATGCCGGATATACATTCTTGTCTTCCGGATTCCAGTCGTTGGCATCCACAATATAGGCGACATCTTCGCGACGGTTCTTTGGCAAAGTCTGTCCGCAATAGATATAGTCCGGCTTGAATTGCTCGTCGATGGCTTCCGATTCGTCCAGTCTTTCCGAAACGACTACTGGAAGGTTATCGCCACCGATGTTCTTCACGGCTACGGTTTCTCGACGGGTAGGCGAGAGGTAGTTGAATCCTTCGGATATTTTTCCTGGAATGTAAGGATGGCCTTCGCGTTCGAGGATGTAATCCACCAACTTGCGGGCTACAGGGATTTCGGCTTCCGGAGCTTCACTCAAGGATACACGGATGGTATCGCCCAAGCCATCGGCCAACAAAGCGCCGATACCCAGGGCCGACTTGATGCGTCCGTCTTCGCCATCGCCAGCTTCGGTCACACCGAGGTGCAATGGGAATGCCATGCCTTCTTTTTCCATTTCGGCAGCCAAAAGTCGTACGGTCTTCACCATGACTACGGTATTCGATGCCTTGATGGAGATAACCACATCCATAAACTTTTCTGCCACACAGATGCGGAGGAACTCCATGCACGATTCTACCATGCCTTCCGGCGTATCGCCATAGCGGGACATGATGCGGTCTGACAACGATCCGTGGTTCACGCCGATGCGGATGGCTGTATGATTTTCCTTACAAATGTTGAGGAAAGGAATCAGGCGGGCACGGATCTTTTCGATTTCTTGTGCGTATTCCTCGTCGGTGTATTCCAATTTCTTGAAGGTGCGGGCTGCATCCACATAGTTGCCAGGATTGATACGTACTTTTTCCACGTATTGGGCTGCTACATCGGCCACATTCGGGTTGAAGTGCACATCGGCCACCAGCGGAGTGTCATAGCCTTGAGAGCGGAGACCGATGTTGATGTTCATCATATTTTCGGCTTCGCGCACACCTTGAGTAGTCATGCGTACATATTCGCCACCGGCATTGATAATGCGCTTGGCTTGTTCTACGCAAGCTTCCGTATCGAGTGTAACGGTGTTCGTCATACTCTGGATGCGGATAGGATGAGCGCCACCCATAGGAGTGGCGCCAATATTTACTTCAGTCGCCTGACGGCGGGAGTAGTTGAATAAATCCATTAATTTGTTTTATAAGTGTATTTCACTTCTTTCAATTCTTCGTTGGCCTTTACAATCTTGTTTTTCAATCCAGTCTTGTAGTCGGCAAACTTGGTAGCCAGTTCAGCATCGGCCAATGCCAGAATCTGTACAGCAAGGATGGCTGCATTCATGGCACCGTTGATGGCAACAGTGGCAACCGGAATGCCCGGAGGCATCTGAATGATGGAATAAAGGGCATCTACACCATCGAGTACAGAACCTTTGATAGGCACACCAATCACCGGAAGGGTGGTGCTGGCAGCAATGACACCCGGCAAGGCAGCAGCCATACCTGCAGCAGCGATAATTACCTTAATGCCACGACCGGCAGCATTCTTGGCAAATTCTTCTACAGCTTCAGGAGTACGGTGAGCCGAAAGGGCATTCATTTCAAAGGGAACTTGCATCTCGTCCAATAACTTGGCGGCCTTCTCCATAACAGGAAGGTCGGAGGTGCTACCCATAATGATACTTACGATAGGTTTCATTCTATATACCTTTTATATATTATTCACCCAAACCTGCTTGGTATGCTTCAGCATCCAACAAGCCTTCGATATCGGCAACGTTGTTAGGCTTGATCTTGATCAACCAACCTTCGCCGTATGGGTCTTGGTTTACGAGTTCAGGATTGTCTGCCAAAGCTTCGTTTTGGCACAATACTTCACCTGCGATAGGGAGGAACAAGTCAGAAACAGTCTTTACAACTTCGATAGTACCGAAAACTTCACCTGCTTCCAAAGTTTCGCCTTCAGTCGGTATGTCGATAAACACGATGTCACCCAATTGGTCTTGTGCATAATCAGTGATACCTACGATTGCTTCATCACCTTCGATGCGAATCCATTCGTGTTCGCTAGTGTACTTTACGTTAGTTGGGAAATTCATAATGTATAATTTTAAGGGTTAATATTATTTTTCTTCAAATAAACAAAATTCCGGCGATACTGCAAAACATTCCGGCCACAAATCCAAGAATTATTTCCAACAAAGTATGTTGGTGATAGGAAATTCGGGCTGTACCCTGTATGCCGGATAGCAAAATGAAACCACATAGCCACCAAACGGGGTTGAATTGGAACAAAACGCTATACGAAAGCAGACCGCCAATGAACATGCCACATCCGGCGAGGTGTATGCTGATGCGCCATCGGAGGTTGAGTAGAATACAAATAGCTGCACAAAGAACGCCGGCTACAATGATGCCCGAAAAATAATGAGGGAAATGCATCTTGTACATTGTGATAAGGCAAGTGATGTAGCTCATAAGCGTCAGCACGTATGGGATGAAACGCCGTTTTCTTTCACTCAAATCCTTTAGGCTATATTTGTTCATCCATTTATACAGACCAATGAAGAGCGAAGGTGTCACTATGGTAAAGGTGATGACGATGCTCAATACAAAGGCTATGTATTGGATAGGCATGATGTTCAGATAAGTGCAACAGAACAATAGCACATAAGCATACAAAGAAACCCATATAGGGTGGAACAAGACGGACAGAAACGAGGATATCACTTCCAAGAAAGTTTTCTTGGTTGGTATAGGCGTTTCGGCAATCGGTTCTTTTTCTTCTATTTCCATCATAATCTTCTTAATCGTGCAGTTGGTATGTTGAGCTGTTGTCTATATTTCGCAATGGTTCTTCGAGCTACCGGATAACCTTTTTCTCGCAGAATCTCGGCCAATTCATCGTCGTTGTAAGGATTTTCCTTGTTCTCGTGTTCAATGGCTTCTTTCAGTAATTGCTTGATTTCGCGGATAGAAAGTTCTTCGCCTTCTTCGGTGGTGAAACCATCGCTGAAAAAGAATCGCAACGGGAATATGCCATAGTTGGTTTGTACATATTTACTATTGCTAACACGCGAAACGGTCGAGATGTCCAACTTAGCCTTGTCGGCTATATCCTTCAGAATCATAGGCTTGAGCAAAGTCTCGTCTCCTTCCAAGAAGAAAGGTCTCTGGAGATCGATGATGGCCTGCATGGTAGTAATCAAGGTATGCTGACGCTGCTTGATGGCATTGATGAAGCCTTGAGCTGCATCCACTTTCTGCTTGAGGAAAAGGAATGCATCCTTTGATTCCTTGCTCTGGTTGGCCTTGTTGGTGGTATGTTCCTCCAACAGTTCGTTGAACTCACGGCTTAGGCGGAGTTCGGGCACATTGCCATTGTTGAGCGTAAGGATGATGCTTCCGTCTTCTTCGGTCTCGACGAGAAAGTCGGGTATGATTTGCTGGAAGTTCTTGTCGATAATGTCTCCCAACGAGCTTCCCGGTCGTGGATTCAACTTGGTCAGTTCGTTGATGGCCTCATCGTATTCTTCCGCGCTGATTTCCATGCGCTGAATGATTTTCTCCTTGTTCTTGCGGGTAAAGTCATCGCAATATTTTTCGATGATTTCCTGTTCTATCTTCTTCAGTGGCGAATCGGGCTTACGTTCGAGTTGTAGCAACAAGCATTCTTGCAAGCTACGTGCTCCGATTCCGGCCGGGTCGAATTCTTGGATAACAGAAAGGACTTCTTCTACCTTTTCTTCATCGGTGTAGATTCCGCGATAGATGGCAAGTTCGTCGATAAGTGTCTGGATGCCTTTGCGAAGCAAGCCGTCATCGTCCAACGAGCCGATGAGGTATTCGGCTATTGTTCGCTCTTCTTCGGATAGTTGTTGCATCTGAAGTTGCTCCAATAGCATTTCATAAAAGGATACAGAATCCGAAAAAGGAATTTCTTCGGCTACTTCTCCTCTGCTTCGGTTGTGCTCCTGGAGTTTATAGTCAGGGATATCGTCTTCTGTGCGATAGTCTCCCAATATGACATCTTCATTGGTATAAGGATTTTCTTCGTTGAAGTCTGTGTCGAAATCATCGGCAGCATCTTGGCTTACCAAATCCTTTCCTTCTTCCAACGCAGGATTATCCAATATTTCAGCACGGACACGTTCCTCCAATTCCATGGTGGGAAGCTCCAAGAGCTTGACCAACAGGATTTGTTGGGGCGACAACGTCTGGGTAAGTTGTTGGGCCTGTGTCTGTATCTGATGTGATCTTTGTGGCATAGTTTCGTTTATCTACTTTTGTTTCGGGTGGCAAAAATAATGATAAATTCTAATATCGGAAACTACTACCTCCTAAGAATTCTCTCAAAAGGGAGGTTGGTGGCAATTCTTTGTCTTGCAGAGGGATGAAATATTCCAAAAACTTCCGCAATCGATAGGCTTCCGAATATTCCGGTCGATTGTTGGGAACTTTTCGAAGGATAGGCTCTGCATAGTCCTTGATAATGGCCAACTCGAAGAGTAAGGCGGAGTTGAACATGACATCTGCATTTTCTTGGAATGGGAAAATCCATTTTTCTTCACCGGCTCGAACACTTGGCCAACGACTGATGGTTTCTTCTGCCGAATAACCTCTATATTTATAGTCGCGGATGATGCGACGGAGCAATCGGTTGTCCGTGGTCGGGATATAATTATGGTTGTCCAGAAGGATAGTGGTCAAGGCTGAAACATAAATCTTGAACTTGCTTTCTGCTGGTATATGAGGAGTCAGTTCCGGATTCAAGGCATGGATACCTTCCAGAATCAGAATCATGTTGTCGTCTACTTTTAAACGTTGCCCGCTCATTTCTCTGATGCCGGTATTGAAGTTGAATCGAGGCAATTCCACTTCTTCTCCATTCAACAAGGCTTGCAGTTGTTGGTTGAAGAAGTCCAAGTCGAGTGCATAGAGCGATTCATAGTCGTAGTTGCCGTTCTCATCTTTCGGAGTATCGACTCTATTGACAAAGTAATCGTCCAACGAAACGGGGTAAGGTTTCAAGCCATTGGCCATCAATTGCACACTCAGTCGCTTGCTGAAGGTCGTTTTTCCGGATGAAGAAGGACCGGAAATGAGAATAAGCTTGACCGGATGCCCTTTTTGACCACGATGGTAGATTTCATCGGCTATCTGGGAAATTCGTTTTTCTTGCAAGGCTTCGGATACATTGATCAGTTCGGTTGCATAACCGGCATTGCAGGCTTTATTGAAATCGCCTACGGTACCGATGCCTAAGATTTGGTTCCATTGGCGATGTTCCTTCAATACTTCCAGCATTTTTTCTTGCTTCAGCATTTCTTCCAATTTGCTCGGATTCGATCGGTTGGGCACTTGAAGCAACAAACCATCGTAATATTTCACCAAGTCGAACAGATGGAGATATCCGGTACTTGGCAACAAGCTTCCATAATAATAATCAATGGTATCCCCCAAGGTATAATAATAGGAATAGAGGTTGCCGGAGGTTTCCAGCAATTGTACTTTGTCGTTCATTCCTTTTTGGCGGAAAAGTTCTACCACTTCATCGGTGTGCTTCTCGAAACGTTCGAAAGGAAGGTCTTCGGCAATGATTTCCTTCATTCGTTGCTTGATGCGTTGCACATCGTCCAAGCCGATGCTTCGGTCGAGCTTCAGTTGGCAATAGTAACCTTTCGAGATGGGATGTTCCAAAACGATGTTGCCATTCGGATAGAGGTCTTCCACGGCTTTGTACAAGACAAAGAATAAAGAACGCACATAGGTTCTCATTCCCGAAGAGCTACAAAGATCCAAGAACTCCACATCCTTGTTGTTGTATACCCGGAAGGTAAGGCTTTCTACCTTGTTGTTTACCTTAGCACTGACCGGTCCGTATGGCATATTCAAGCCAAAACCAGAATAAATATCCAAAAGTGTAATTCCGATGGGGAAACATTTTGATTTATTAATATTTTTGCAATATATTTGTAACATGGTTTTAATACTGTTTCAGTGATAAACAATTTCGGCTGTTAAATTACTGAATAAAAAGGAAAAACACTAATTCATACATAATTTATTAAAGGATGGAATATTCTTTTTATGATTTATTAAAATTGCTGGGTTCTCTGGCGATGTTCCTTTACGGAATGAAAATTATGAGTGAGGGGCTGCAAAAGTTTGCAGGTGACCGTCTCCGTAGTATCCTCACTGCTATGACCACCAACCGTGTAACCGGTGTTCTTACCGGTGTTCTCATCACTGCGTTGATCCAATCTTCGTCCGCTACCACCGTTATGGTAGTAAGTTTCGTTAATGCCGGCTTGTTGAGCTTGTCTCAATCCATCGGTGTGATTATGGGTGCCAATATCGGTACCACTGTTACGGCTTGGATTATCTCGGCTCTTGGCTTTAAGGTAGATATGGCTGCCATGTCGTTGCCTTTGCTCGCCGTAGGTGTGCCTTTGCTTTTCTCTGGCAAGAGTAGCCGTAAGTCTATCGGTGAATTTATCTTCGGTTTCTCTTTCTTGTTTATGGGTCTTTCGCTCTTGAAGGCTAATGCTCCTGACCTTGGCAAGAATCCGGAAATGCTCTCGTTTGTACAGAACTACACAGATATGGGATTTGCTTCGGTAATCCTCTTCGTCTTGATTGGTACGGTGCTGACTATGATTGTGCAGGCTTCGGCTGCTACCATGGCTATTACCTTGATTATGTGTGCCAATGGCTGGATTAGCTTCGAGCTTGGTGCTGCATTGGTTTTGGGTGAAAACATTGGTACTACCATTACTGCTAACTTGGCTGCTTTGACTGGTAATACACAGTCTCGTAGAGCTGCGATGGCGCACTTGGTATTCAATATATTCGGTGTAATCTGGGTACTTTGTCTCTTCAAGCCTGTCACTATGGCTGTATCTTGGTTTGTAGAAGACATCATGCAGACCGTTGATCCTGCTGTTGCTGTTTCGTTCAAACTTTCGGCATTCCACACTGCTTTCAATATCTGTAACGTACTCATATTGATTTGGTTCGTTAAGTTCATTGAAAAGACTGTTTGCAAGATTATCCCTCAGAAGGAAGTGGACGAAGAATATCGCCTTCGTTTCATTACAGGTGGTTTGCTTTCTACTGCTGAACTTTCTATCGTTCAGGCTCGCAAGGAAATCAACTTGTTTGCAGAACGTATGCGCCGTATGTTCAATATGTTGAACGATTTGCTTCATCTTGAAAATGAAAATGAATTCAACAAGTTGTTCAGCCGTATCGAGAAGTACGAAAACATTAGTGATAGCATGGAATTGGAAATTGCCAACTATTTGAATAAGGTATCCGAAGGTCGTTTGAGCTCGGAAAGTAAGTTGGAAATCCGTGGCATGTTGCGCGAAGTGACTGAAATTGAAAGTATTGGCGATAGCTGTTATAACTTGGCTCGTACCATCAACCGCAAGCGTAGTGGTGGCAATGACTTTACTGAAAAGCAGTACGAACATATTCATCAGATGATGAAGTTAACAGATGATGCTTTGGCTCATATGATTGCTATCGTGGAAGACGAACATCATTCGGTAGATGTGAACAAGTCGTTCAACATTGAAATCGAAATGAATAACTATCGTGCTCAGTTGAAGAACCAGAATGTGGTAGACGTGAACAATAAGGAATACGACTATCAGATGGGTGTTCACTACATGGATATCATTGGTGAATGTGAAAAGTTGGGTGACTATGTGGTGAATGTAGTGGAAGCCCGCACGAATGTAAAGGAAAAGAAGGGTTGATGAATCCTTGCTTGAAATAAAGATAAAAGAGCCAACTAATTCAATTTGATTTAGTTGGCTCTTTCGTTTGATAATACAAAAAGAAGGGGAATTCTCTTTTCTTTGGAAAGAAAGGATTATCTTTGTACTCATTAATTGGAATCCCATGAAAAAAAGATTAATCTATATCGTTTCGTTTTTCTTCACGGTCTTCTTGATTTTCGTTTGTCAAAAGCCGCTGTTCATGCTTTACAATGCCATGGCCGAGAAAGAAGCCGGATTCGGTGATATGCTTCAAGTGATGTGGCATGGAGCAAGTTTGGATGCAACGATGGCCGGATATTTCACGGCTTTGCCTTTGCTTCTGGTGATAGTGAGTATATGGCTGAAAAAGCTCCCATTGAAGAAATTACTTTCTCCTTATTATATTCTTGTAGCCTTGATTATGGCCATTCTTTTCGTGGTCGATATGGGGCTTTATCCTTTTTGGGGATTTAAGCTCGATGCTTCTATCTTCCTTTATTTGGATTCTCCAAAAGAGGCAATGGCCAGTGTTTCAGTCGGTTTTATTCTGATAAGGGTGTTGGCAATGTTGGCATTGGCTGCTTTGTTTGCTTGGCCGATGCTGAAAGTCACTCCAAGCCATCTCTACAAGGTTGAAAAACGAAGTTTGGGCACATTGGGAATGTTGCTTTTGGGAGGAGTTCTCTTTGTTGTGATTCGTGGAGGGGTAACTGAATCGACTTCCAATGTGGGTCAAGTATACTTCAGTAGCAATCAGTTCTTGAATCATTCGGCGGTAAATCCATGCTTCAGTTTGCTTTCTTCCATGGGCAAGTCGAAGGACTATGCATCCGAATTCAACTTCCTGAAAGAAGAGGAACGGGAGGCTTGGTTCGATGGACTTTATTCCTCGAAGGGTTTAGGAGAAAACGTCGAAGTGTTAAGCAACAAACGTCCCAACGTTTTATTGATATTGATGGAAGGCTTTGGTGGAGCTTTCATCGAGCCTTTGGGAGGATTGGCTGATGTGGCTCCCAATTTGAATCGATTGACGGAAGAAGGGGTGTTCTTTACCCGTTGTTACGCCAACAGTTTCCGTACGGATAGAGGTACGTTGAGCGCCTTGAGCGGACATTTGGCTATGCCTACGGTTTCTATCATGAAGATGCCAACCAAGAGTCGCACACTTCCGGCCCTATCGGAAGAGTTCTTGAAGGCTGGATATCAGACGGACTTCTTGTATGGAGGCGATATCAACTTTACCAACATGAAGAGCTATCTGTTAAGCAAAGGATATCAACGACTTACGGCAGATACAGACTTCTCTTTGGCAGAACGGAATAGCAATGTTTGGGGTGTAAACGATGATATAACAAGCGAATGGTTATTGAATCAGTTGAAGGAAAGAACCGATGGACCTTGGTTTACCACTTACTTGACATTGAGTAGCCATGAACCATTCGAAGTGCCTTATAATCGTCTGGATGAAAAGATTCCAAACTCGTTTGCTTATACGGACGAATGCTTGGGCAAGTTGATTGAAGGATTGAAGCAATCTCCTTTGTGGGAAGACCTGTTGATTGTATGTATTTCTGATCATGGATTCTGCTATCCGCAAGGAACCACCGATAGAGGAGGCGAGTTCTCTCATATACCGATGCTTTGGTTGGGAGGAGCCATAAAGGAACCGATGAAGGTGGATAAAATCATGAACCAATCGGATATGGCGGCAACTTTGTTGGCCCAATTGGGAATGGACCACTCGATGTTCCCGTTCAGTCGGAATGTCTTGAGTACGGATTATGTCTATCCGTTCGCATTTTATAGTTCGAGCAGTGTGTTTGCCTTCCGCGATAGCACAGGAATCAGCGCTTATGACATTAAGGCCGATTGTATTTCTTATGAAGAGCCATCGGCCAGTGCCGACCGTCTGACCAGAGGAAAGGCTATCTTGCAAACAGCTTATGATGATTTGGGAAGTAGATAATATAAGGTAAGTGAAATATGAAGATTAAACCATCTATATATGCAACCGGTTTGTCGGCTTTTATAAACCTTTTGTTGGTTTATGCGGTTTATTTTGTCTGTCGCTTGGTGTATGGCTTCGAGAATTGGAGCGTGTTGGGCGAAACCATGTCTTCGGATGGGGTGTGGAACATCTTGAAGGGCGGATGTCTTTTCGATACATCGGCCATCATGTATACCAATTCCTTGTACATGATTCTGATGCTCGTACCTTGTCATCTGAAAGAATGGAAAGGCTGGCAAAAGTTTACCAAAGGTGTTTTCCTCGTAGTCAACTCGTTGGCTATCAGCTTGAACTTGGCGGATGCGGTTTACTTCCAATACACCGGAAGAAGAACAACAGCTACCATCTTTAGTGAATTCAGCAATGAAGGCAATTTGGGCGGTGTCATTGGAGTGGAATTCTTGAATCATTGGTACTTGGTCTTGATTGCGATTGTGCTTATTGTCGGCTTGGCAAAGTTGTATGTAAGCCCTCGTGAAGTGGTAAAAATCAAGTCGATGGTGGGTTATTATGCCGTTCAGCTTCTCTTTTTGGCTTTGTTTGCTCCGCTTTGCATCGGTGGCATGCGAGGAGGTTTGACGAAAGCTGTCCGCCCGATAACCATCAGCAATGCCAATCAGTATGTCGACCGTCCGGAAGATGGAGCCTTGGTGTTGAATACTCCTTTCTCCTTGATTCGTACGATAGGCAAGAATGTCTTTGTTGTGCCTAACTATTTTGAGGAGGAAAAGTTGGTTCA
Source organism: Bacteroidaceae bacterium (assembly GCA_017558175.1). GTDB lineage: Bacteria > Bacteroidota > Bacteroidia > Bacteroidales > Bacteroidaceae > Phocaeicola. The sequence continues at coordinate 10,633 of JAFYWH010000035.1, read as the reverse complement.
AATCTATTCTCCCGTACATGCAGTATCGGATACTACCGATTTGAAGAAAAAGAATGTAGTGGTCTTGATTGTAGAAAGCTTTGGCCGGGAATATATCGGTGCTTATAACGATTACGAAGGATATACTCCTTTCCTTGACTCCTTGATATCCAATAGTTTGACATGGGAATATAGCTATGGAAATGGTCGTAAGAGCATCGATGGCATGCCTTCTGTCCTTTCCAGTATCCCGATGTTTGTCGAGCCATTTTTCTTGACTCCCGCATCGGTGAACAACGTAAGCGGATTGGCTCGTGAATTGAATAAAAAAGGTTACTATTCAGCCTTCTTCCATGGAGCGGAGAATGGTTCTATGGGTTTCCAAGCCTTTGCCCGTTCTACAGGCTTCCAAGATTATTTTGGCCGTACGGAATACAACCAAGATTCTCGTTTCCAAGGAGATGCGGACTTTGATGGCATGTGGGCCATCTGGGATGAACCGTTCCTGCAATATTATGCTCTGACCATGAATACTTTCAAGGAACCATTCTTCTCGTCTGTCTTCACGGCTTCGTCTCACCATCCTTATAAGATTCCAAAGGAGTACGAGGAGGTTTATCCGGAAGAAGATTTGGTGATTCATAAGTGTGTCCGTTATACTGACCATGCATTGAAGCGTTTCTTTGAAACGGTGAGCAAGGAACCTTGGTATCAGAATACATTGTTTGTCATTACGGCCGACCATCACAACCTTTCAATGATTCCAGAATATCAGACATCGTTGGGTACCTTCGGCGTGCCAATTGTATTTTTCGATCCTTCGGGCGAATTGCCGGTTGGCAAATGGGAAGGCATTGCCCAACAAATCGATATCATGCCAACGGTCTTGGGATATCTGGGATATGACCAGCCTTATGTAGCTTTCGGATGCGATTTGTTGAATACTCCAGCAGAAGAAACTTGGGCGGTTAATTACTTGAATGGCATTTATCAATATGTGAAGGGAGACTACTTGATTCAGTTCGATGGAAAAGAATTGAAGGCGGTCTATCGTTTCAAGGAAGATGTTCTGTTGAAGAACAATTTGATCAATCAGGTAGATTGTTCCGCTCTTTTGGATGAGTTAAAAGCCATCATCCAATCGTATATGGAGCGAATGAATACGAATGGATTGGTGTTGTAAGGAGAAAATTTCTGTTTTACGAGGAAAATACTTATTTTTGCTTGTCTACTAACAAATGAATAAATAACATATTATGGCATATTTTTTAGTGAATGGTTTTTGGTATTTGATGTCTTTGTTACCATTAAGACTTCTGTACTTTCTTTCTGATTGCATTTATTACTTGCTTTACTATTGCATCCGTTATCGTCGGAAAGTTGTACGCAAGAATTTGGTGAATTCTTTTCCTTCGAAATCTTTGAAGGAGATTATAAAGATAGAAAAAGGCTTCTATGCCTGGTTCTGCGATTATGTGGTGGAAACCTTGAAAGTCCGCTCCTTCAGTGAAGAAGAAATCAGCAAGCGAATGACTTTCGAAGGATTGGATGCCGTTTATGAAGACATGGAGCGAAATGGACAGACATTCTGTTTCGCTTATCTTGGACATTATTGTAATTGGGAATGGGTGGCTTCATTGCCTTTGTGGACAAAGGACAAGTTGAAGTGTGCACAGATCTATCATCCATTGGAAAATGTGGCCTTTAACCGAATGTTTGTCAATGTACGTGGACGATTCGGTTCGGAAAGCATCTCGATGTCCGAAACTCTTCGTCGAATCATTCAGTTGAAAAGAGATAAGACCAAGACGGTGATTGGTTTCATTGCCGATCAGACTCCTGTGTGGAACAGTATTCACCTCTGGATGGACTTCTTGAATCAGGAAACTCCTGTTTTCACAGGTACAGAACGAATTGCCAAGCAAGTGAATGCATGTATTTATTACATTGACATTACTCGTCCGCGTCGAGGATACTATCAAGCTGTTTTCAAACCGGTGAAATGGAGCGAAGAAGAAGGTAAGGAATATCCTATTTCTGAGGCATATATGCACATGCTGGAAGAAACAATCGGTAGACATCCGGATTATTGGTTGTGGTCTCATAACCGATGGAAACGTACACGTAAGATGTTGGAACAACGATTGGAAGAGCAGGAAAAGCGTAAAGAAGAACGAATCCGTGCCAATAGTGCCAAGGAATCGAATAACCCTAAAAATTGAAAGCCATGCGTATTGTATTGTTTTGTGAAAATAAATATGCCGTTGATATTCTGCATCCCATCGGATTGGAGGCAGAAAGAGAGGGAGGTAATGAAGTGCTTTGGTATGTTCACGAGAAGAAGATACCGAATTTCCCTTTGAAGGACCAAGTGGCATGGACGTATAGCATGCAAGAAGTGTACGATTTTTCTCCGGAAGCTATCTTTGTTCCAGGAAATATTGTTCCTTATTACTTGCCGGGAGTTAAAATTCAGGTATTCCATGGCTATGCTGGTGAGAAAAAGGGTCATTGGGTAATCCGTAACTACTTCAACACTTATTTCACTCAAGGGCCATTCTTTACCAAGGGATTCAAGGCTTTGGCAGAGAAGCATAAGACATTTGAAGTCTTGGAAACAGGCTGGTCTCGTCAAGATTGGGTAAAGGAACATTATCATGACTTTGACGCAGAAAAAGAAAGAATGCTGAAGGAAGCAGGAAGAAAGCATTTGGTTCTCTATGCACCTACTTTCTCACCTTCATTGACATCCTTGCCAGTAATGAAAGAAGCCTTGGTCAAATTGACAGAGGAACGTGATGCATTGGTAATCATTAAGTTACATCCGCTTACTAAAGCAGAATGGGTAGAAGAGTACAAGGCTTTGGCTAAGGACAACAAGCATATTCTTTGGATGGATGATTTCTCAGTAGCCAAATATCAATTGATGGCAGATGTCATGATTAGTGATACTTCATCTACCATCTATGAATTCTTGTTGAAGAACAAACCGGTAATTACCTATCGGGCTTCAGCTCCTAATATCTATTGGAAGGATATTGATGATGTTAACTTGTTGTGCGAGGCTTTTGATGAAGTGTTGCACGATGAGGAAAGCATCCGTTTGCGTCAATGGGTAATAGATAATTACGACCCATATTTGGATGGAAAGGTAGCGCATCGTATGTTGGAAGGCGCACGTGATTACATCCGTCGTCATGGTGTTCCAAAGCAGCATAAAACGAACTTGTGGCGCAAATATACAAGTATCAAGACATTTGGTTGGATAAAAAAGAAATAAGGATACAATGAAGAAGGTCATCACTTACGGCACCTATGACTTGTTGCACGAAGGGCATATAAACCTGTTGCTTAAGGCAAAAGCTTTGGGCGATTATCTCATTGTGGGGGTTACGAACGATAACTTCGACCGTGAGCGAGGAAAGCTGAATGTCCGTAATAATGTACTGGAACGTGTTGAGGCTGTAAGAGCACTGAATATTGCCGATCAGATTATTCTGGAAGATTATGTCGGTCAGAAGATAGACGATATTCAGAAGTATGGAGTGGATATTTTTACGGTAGGTTCCGATTGGACCGGTCATTTCGATTACTTGAATGAGTATTGCGAGGTGGTTTATCTGCCAAGAACAGAAGGCATATCTTCTACCATGTTGCGCGAAGAATCTCAAGAAATTGTTAGAATAGGTGTTGTTGGTTTGGGCCGTATTGGCAAGAGATTCTTTTCGGAGGCATCTTTTGTAAGTGGTCTTGAGATAACCAGCATATATGATAATGATAAGAATGTCTTGGATGGATTCGCTCAGGAGCATCCTTCTTATGATGTGAGCCAAACATTCGATGAATTTTTGGAAAAGGTAGATGCGGTTTATATCGCGACTCCTCATCTATCGCATTATGAATATGCCAAGAATGCCATTCTTGCAGGAAAGCATGTGTTGTGTGAAACACCTTTTGTCTTGAATGGTCAGCAAGCGGAAGAATTATATGCTTTGGCCAAAGAGAAGAAAGTGGTGTTGATGGAAGCTAATAAAACGGCTCATTGTCCGGCTTTCAACCACTTGATGGTCATGATTAAGAGTGGCTTGATTGGCGAGGTGGTCGATATTGAAGCTTCTTTATCCAAATTGTTGGCTGATAAGAACTTGCGTGAATTCGATCCGGAACAAGCCGGTGGTTCTATGTACGAATTGGGATCCTATCCTTTGTTGCCCATCTTGAAATTATTGGGAACTGAATACAAAAGCCTTACATTCTATTCCAGAATGGATAAAGGGGTGGATATATATACCAAAGGTGTATTGTGCTATCCTAATGCCGTTTGTTCCTTTAAGCTTGGTTTAGGAGTGAAGACCGAAGGGAACTTGGTAATTTCGGGTACCAAAGGCTATGCTTATGTGCCGGCTCCTTGGTGGAAGACCGATTATTTTGAGTTGAGATATGAAGACCAGAATGAAAACAAGAAGTTCTTCTATAAGTGGGATGGTGCCGGCTTGCGTTATGAAATCCAGGAATTTGTTTCATGCATCTATAATCATCGATTGAATTCGGTGCGTTTCCGCTCTTCGGAAAGTATTGCTATGGCAGCTATCATGCAACAATTCACAGAACGTAAAAACTTTATGGAGATATGAAAAATGCAGTTGTAACAGGGGCTACGAAAGGTATTGGCTTGGCTATTGCTAAGATGCTTTTGCGAGAAGGATATTTTGTGACTCTCACTTATGCTCACGATGAAGAAGCAGCCAAGGCTTGTAGGCTTGAATTGTCGGAAATCTCTGCTAATTTTGAAATCGTAAAGGTTGATCAAGCAGATAAGGAATCGATGCGGACTTTTGCTTCGAACTTGAAGAGCAAACCTTCAATAGATTGCCTGATATGCAATGCTGGAACTACATTGAGAAAGAATTTGCAAGAAATCTCAGATGAAGATTGGGAGCAGGTAATGCAAGTGAACGTTAACAGCTATCTCTTTTTGATTCGCGATTTGTTCGACAAGATTCCTGCCGATTCAAGAATTGTATTTATCGGTTCCTTGATGGCTATCCATCCGCATGGCACTTCCTTGGCTTATGGAGTGACAAAGTCGGCTGTACATGCATTGGCTTTGAATTTGGTGAAATGCTTCGAGGGTACAAACACTACGGTCAATGTCATAGCTCCGGGATTTGTGGAAACCGAATGGCAAAAGGAAAAGCCTCAACAAATCAGACAAAACATCTATAACAAAACAGCTATCAAGCGTTTTGCTCTGGTTGAGGAAGTTGCAGATGCCGTAAAGTTCTGTATCTCCAATCCTTTTGTCAATGGTAGTGTAATAGAAATCAGCGGTGGATATAGCTTCAAATGATTGCCCCCAAGATACGCTGAACTACACTTTCTGGTGTAATCTGGTTTAAGCAGGCATAGTCGTTTCGCATGCAAGGCTTGTTGCCATATACGGAACAAGGACGGCAAGGCATGTCTGCTTGAACCACGTTCTTCTCAGATTGATTCCATCCCAAGAAACCAGCCAATGGATGGGTGGCTCCCCAAATGGAAACAACGGGGGTATTCACCAATGATGCCAAGTGCATATTGCCAGAATCCATGCTGACCATGACATCCAAATGGCTCATCAAAGCCAATTCTTCCTTCATTTTCAATTGACCGGCGATGCAGGTGGCCGAAGGGTACTTCTTTGCCCATGCAGAGAGGATATCCACTTCTTTCTTTCCTCCTCCGAACAAGAAAATGCGAAGGTTAGGTTGGGCATCCAATTGCTTGATGACTTGCTCCATACTTGCTTGCGGATAGATTTTTCCGGCATGAGTAGCAAAAGGAGCAATACCTACCCAACGATCTGTTCCTTTTTCTCCTGTGATTGAAAGGAATGCAGATGTATCGGCTTTACCATTCGGGTAGATGGTTTGGAAATCCATCTGAACGGGCATACCAAGTCGTTTCAATACATCGGCATATCGTTGGAAGGAAGTGGCTTGTTGTACTTTTATCTTGTTCTTGGCGCGGGTTAATGCTTTCTTTCCGGCTCTGCCTTTGTCGATGTGTGCAATCTTTTTCCCGCTAAGTAAGAAGCGGAGTCTCAGATACTTGGTGCGGATTACATCGTGGAAATCGGCAATGTAGTCGAACTTCTCCGATGCCAATTCGCGATAGAGGCGATTTAAACCAGCAAATCCCTTATAGTCTTTCTTGACGTCTACCCCCTTGAAGGTAACATTAGAGGGCAGACTGGCAAACAAGGCGGCCATATTCGGTCGGCTCAGCACCATAATCTGGTGCTGAGGATATTGATTGGCAAACGAATGTATGACAGGCACTGTCATGGCTACATCGCCAATGGCCGAGAAACGAATAATCAAGATTTTTGACATAAACGGAATTATTTCTTGCCGTAAAGAACTGGATTCAAGTTCGGATCGTTGTACATCTTCATCTGCTTGTACACCTTCATGTACTTGCGTCCGTTTTCAATGTCTTCAATCAGCTGGTCGATAGCCGATGACAAGTCCTTCTGTTGTTCCAACAATACATTGAGCTTGGCTTCGCATTGTGCATGGTGCTCCGGAGTAGTGTCGGTACGTTCCACTTCCTGACGCATGTGGTAAATCTTCAACGCCAAGATAGAAAGACGGTCGATGGCCCAAGCCGGACTTTCGGTGTTGATAGTGGCATCGGCATTGACTTGCACGTCCTTATATTTGTCGAGGAAGTAGCTGTCAATCAATTCCACCAAGTCTGTACGGTCTTGGTTAGACTTGTCGATTCGGCGCTTCAAAACCAAAGCTTCAGCCGGGTCGATGTTCGGGTCGCGGATGATGTCTTCGAAGTGCCATTGAACGGTGTCAATCCAATTTTTCAAATATAGATAATATTCGATTGTCTTCAGTTCGTAAGGGTTGTTGATAGGAGTATCCACGTTATCAGTCTTGTGATAGTCGTCGATAGATTTTACAAAGATGGGATTACAAAGATCTGTAAAGGTCATAATTCATCTGTTTTAGAGTTTATTGATGGAACAAAACTAACGAAAGTTTTTTATACAACCAATTTTTTTCGCGAAAAGTGCCTACCTTTGCATGAAGTTCAGAAAAATAAGACAAAATGAAAGTAATTATTGACCATAAGATACCTTATATAGAAGAGGCCATCCTGAAGATAGCCGATGAAGTTGTGTTTTTGCCGGGGCATGCTTTTACCAAGGAAGTGGTAAAGGATGCTGACGCTTTGATTATCCGCACCCGCACTCGTTGCAACCGGGAATTGTTGGAAGGAAGCCAGGTAAAGTTCATTGCAACGGCTACCATCGGTTACGACCATATCGATACGGATTATTGTGCGGAGGCGGGTATCGTGTGGACCAATTGTCCGGGATGCAATGCCGGTTCTGTGGAGCAATATGTACATTCCGTACTTTTGCTTTTGAAGCAGAAGAAAGGTTTGGATTTGGCGAAAAGCACAATCGGCATTGTGGGAGTAGGCCACGTAGGAAGCCGGGTGAAGCGCATGGCCGAAAGCTTGGGTATGAGAGTCTTGCTGAACGACCCTCCTCGTGCCGATAAGGGCGAGCAAGGCTTTGTAGACTTGGCAACCATCGCCCAAGAATGCGATGTCATCACCTTTCACACCCCATTGAATCGTGAAGGAAAGTATGCCACCTATCACTTGGTGGAAGAAGAATTCCTCTTCTCATTGAAACGTACACCTTATATAATAAATTCCAGCCGTGGCGAAGTGGTCGATACTGCTTCCTTGTTGGCTGCCTTGTCTGCCGGAAAGGTGAAGGATGCCATCATCGACACTTGGGAATACGAACCTCGCATCAGTCGCGAACTCCTCTCGGTGGCCTATCTGGGAACCCCTCACATAGCCGGTTATTCGGCCGATGGAAAGGCAAATGCCACCCGCATGGTCTTGGAAGCTCTTTGCCGATTCTTCGATATTCATGCCGATTTCGACATCTCCTTGCCGGAACTCTCGATGGCAGAGTTCTCGGAAGATCAGGATGAGGCTCACTTACAGGCCTACAATCCCACATCGGATAGCGAGCGATTGAAGTCCGCTCCCGATAAGTTTGAATGGTTCCGCGGAAACTATCCCGTCCGCAGGGAGCTGAAGGCGTAAGATTGGTATCGTTTCGGGCTTTCAGGCAAAACGCTTAGGCGTTTTGGGTAAAACGTCAAGGCATTTTGATCGAAACGCCTAAGCGTTTTCATGAGACCTGCATCGGGGTAAAATCCGGTAAAATAGGTCAAAAAAGGTGGCTTCGTGCACACAAAATTAAAAAATGTGCAAAGAAAATGCATTTATTTGCCCGAATATTTGGTCAAGTTAATAAATGTTTGCACCTTTGTACCCAGAAAGCGATTAAAATAATTCGATTATTAACAATAAAAATTTTAAAGTTATGTCTGAAATTCAAGAAAGAGTAAAAGCTATTATCGTAGATAAGTTGGGTGTAGAAGAATCTGAAGTAACAATGGAAGCTAGCTTCACAAACGACCTTGGTGCTGACTCATTGGATACTGTAGAATTGATCATGGAATTCGAAAAGGAATTCGGTATCTCTATTCCAGACGATCAAGCTGAAAAGATTAGCACAGTAGGTGACGCAGTTGCTCACATCGAAGCTATTAAATAAATTCTCCTCTTATCTTAAAGAATGGAATTAAAGAGAGTAGTAGTAACAGGTCTTGGTGCTCTTACTCCCGTTGGTAACTCAGTTACCGAAACTTGGGAAAACCTTGTGAACGGAGTAAGCGGAGCAGGACCTATTACTCATTTTGACGTTTCCAATTTCAAGACCAAGTTCGCATGTGAAGTGAAGAACTTCAATCCGAATGAACACCTCGATCGCAAGGAAGCTCGCAAGATGGACTTGTACACTCAGTATGCCATCGTAGCTGCCAAGCAAGCTATCGAGGATTCTGCTATGGATCTTGAGACAATCAACAAGGAGAAGGTTGGTGTTATTTGCGGTGTAGGTATTGGCGGACTCAATTCATTGGAAGGTGAGTTGATGAGCTATGCTGTAAACAAGGATTTGGGACCTAAATTCAGCCCGTTCTTGATTCCGAAGATGATTGCGGACATCGCTTCAGGCCATATTTCCATCATGTATGGTTTCCATGGTCCGAACTTCACAACCGTATCTGCTTGTGCTTCTTCATCGAATGCCATTGCCGATGCATTCAACTATATCCGTTTGGGTAAGGCGAATGTAATCGTAACAGCTGGCGCAGAAGCAGCTATTTGCCCGGTTGGTGTTGGTGGTTTCAATGCAATGCATGCATTGTCAACCCGCAACGATGATCCAACTCGTGCATCTCGTCCGTTCAGCGCAAGTCGTGACGGTTTCGTTATGGCTGAAGGTGCAGGTTGCTTGATTTTGGAAGAATTGGAACATGCAAAGGCTCGTGGCGCCAAGATTTATGCCGAATTGGTAGGTGCAGGCTTGTCGGCCGATGCACATCACTTGACAGCTTCACATCCGGAAGGTTTGGGTGCTAAGCTCGTGATGAAGAATGCATTGGAAGATGCAGGCATGCAGCCAGAAGATATCGACTATATCAACGTTCATGGAACTTCTACTCCGGTAGGTGACGTTTCAGAAGTGAAGGCCATCAAGGAAGTGTTCGGTGAACATGCTTATAAGTTGAATATCAGTTCTACTAAGTCTATGACAGGTCACTTGCTTGGTGCTGCTGGTGTAGTAGAAGCATTGGCTTGTGTCTTGGCAGTTCAGAACGACATTGTTCCTCCGACCATTAATCACGAAGAAGGTGATAACGATGAAAACATCGACTATAACCTCAACTTCACATTCAACAAGGCTCAGAAGCGTGAAATCCGCGCGGCATTGAGCAATACGTTCGGTTTTGGTGGACACAATGCTTGTGTAATCTTGAAGAAATATGCTGAATAAGAAATTTAGCAATCTAATAGATAGAATAAGACTTCTTTTCCGAAAGGACAGGGAGTCTTATCTTTGTTTTTATCAGATGTTGGGATTCTATCCTCATGACATCCAAATCTATGAGCAAGCCTTGCTTCATAAATCCTCGTCGGTAAAGTCGGATCAAGGACGTTTGGTCAACAATGAACGATTGGAATTCCTTGGGGATGCCATCCTGGATGCGGTGGTAGGCGACATTGTCTATCAGAATTTTGAGGGAAAACGTGAAGGTTTCCTTACCAATACGCGCTCCAAGATTGTATCACGAGAATCCTTGAATCATGTGGCCGAGCAGATAGGCCTTTCTAAATTGGTGAAATTCAATACCCGTCATTCTTGCCATAACAACTACATGGGGGGTAATGCGTTTGAGGCCTTGGTTGGTGCCATTTATCTGGATAGAGGCTATGCTTATTGCAAGGACTTCATGGAGCATCGCATCATCGGCCCTTATATCGATTTGAACAAGGTTTCCCGCAAGGAAGTCAACTTCAAGTCGAAACTGATTGAGTGGTCGCAGAAGAACAAGGTGTTGCTTTCATTTGAGCTCATTGAACAATCATTGGATGAATTCAATAGTCCGGTATTTGTAACAGAGGTTATCGTGGAAGGTATCCATGCATGCAAGGGAAAGGGTTACTCCAAGAAGGAATCCCAGCAGATTGCTGCTCATGAAACCTTGAACAAGATCAAGAAGAG
>JAFYWH010000034.1 GCA_017558175.1 Bacteroidaceae bacterium | reverse complement strand
TTGTTCGAGAAGATGAACACCGGCGAAATCGAAGAAGGCAAGATGGTGCTCCGTGCCAAGATTGACATGGCAAGCCCGAACATGCACTTCCGCGACCCGATTATCTATCGTGTAGTGAAGCATCCGCACCACCGTACTGGTAAAACTTGGAAGGCATATCCTATGTACGACTTCGCACATGGTCAGAGCGACTTCTTCGAAGGCGTGACACACTCATTGTGTACCCTCGAATTCGTGCCTCACCGTCCGCTTTACGACTTGTTCGTGGATTGGGTAAAGAACGAAGAAGACTTGGATGACAACCGCCCACGTCAGTACGAGTTCAACAAGTTGAACCTCAACTATACTTTGATGAGTAAGCGTAACTTGCTTATCCTCGTGAAGGAAGGTTTGGTAAATGGTTGGGACGACCCACGTATGCCGACTCTCTGTGGTTTCCGTCGTCGTGGTTACTCTCCTGAGTCTATCCGTAACTTCGTAGACAAGATTGGTTACACTACATACGATGCATTGAATGACTTCGCTTTGTTGGAAAGTGCCGTTCGCGATGACCTCAACAAGCGTTCAACTCGTGTAAGCGCCGTAATCGACCCGGTTAAGCTCGTCATCACCAACTATCCGGAAGGACAAGTAGAAGCTATGGAAGCTATCAACAATCCGGAAGATCCGAACTCAGGCACTCACTTCATCGAGTTCAGCCGTGAGCTTTGGATGGAACGCGAAGACTTCATGGAAAACGCTCCGAAGAAGTATTTCCGCATGACTCCGGGTCAGGAAGTTCGCTTGAAGAACGCTTACATCGTGAAGTGTACAGGTTGCGACAAGGACGAAAACGGAAACATCACTACCGTATATGCTGAATACGATCCGGACACCAAGACTGGTATGCCAGGAAGCAGCCGTAAGGTGAAGGGTACCCTCCACTGGGTAAGTTGCAACCATTGCTTGAAGGCAGAAGTACGCTTGTACGACCGCTTGTGGAAGGTAGAAAACCCACGCGACGAAATGGCCGACATCCGCGAAGCCAAGAATTGCGACGCTCTCGAAGCCATGAAGGAAATGATCAACCCGGATTCATTGAAGGTATTGACCGAATGTTACGTAGAAAAGTTCTTGGCAGATGCTAAGCCACTCGACTACTTGCAATTCCAGCGCATCGGTTACTTCAACGTAGACAAGGAATCAACTCCAGACCACTTGGTATTCAACCGCACCGTTTCGTTGAAGGACAACTGGAGCAAAATCAACAAATAATTCATAATAAGCCTATGAACAACGACCTGTCTTCCTACTTCGAAGACCCGGAATTCAAAGACCTATTAGCTAAGTATGAGGGTATGGTGGAAAGCCATACCCCCACTTATTTTGATGCGGAAGAATTGACCGACATAGCCGAATACTACGCTTCGCAAGGTGACGAGCGGAAAGCGGAAGACGCCATCGACTTTGCCCTTCGCCTCCACCCCACCAACACCGATGCATTGGTATTCAAATCGCGCTCCCTCTGTATCAAAGGAAAATTGAACGAGGCTTACCAAGTCATGAACCTCATCGAAGACACCTCCGACCGTGAAGTGCAATTCCTGAAAGCCGACCTCCTGATGGAAGAACGCCGGATGGAAGAAGCCGAAGCCATCCATCTTGCATTGGCCCAATCGGAAGACGAATCCTTGGAAGTCTTGTTGGATATCTTCATGACCTACATGGATGCCAACCAAAAGGAATATGCATTCCGATGGATACAAAAAATACAACAGAAGGGATACAATGAAACCAATAGCCAGAAGTTCCGCGACGCCTGGTGCGACTATTGCATGACATTTGGCGAACCCGAAAAGGCTACAAATGCTTTCCAACTCTCGTTGGACGAACTTCCCTATTCCCTTCCCCACTGGAACGGAATGGCCAAATGTTATCTCGCACAGAATGAAATCGAGAAATCATTGGAAGCCGTAGATTTTTCGTTGGCCATCGAAGAGAACAATCCCGAAGCCTTGGAAGTAAAGGCATACTGCTTTTGCCAAACAGAGAACTTTGAAGAATCCATAGCCATTTACAACCAATTGCTCCCTCAAAGCAAGACACCAAGCCGCATCTATGCCATGTTGGTAAAATGCTACTTGGATACGGAACGAGCTTTGGAAGCCAAAGAAACCTGCTTGGAATGGCTGAAGAAATGTCCGAAAATGACATCCTTCGAGAAATCGGAAATCTATAGCTACATCTCCTTATGCTGTTTCAACCTTCAGCAACCCGCAGAAGGGATGAAATACATCGATGCCGCATTGAACCTGGAACCCTCCTTCCGAGGAGCCATGTTGCAAAAAGGCATGATTTATCTGCAGACTGGAGAAACCAAGGAAGCTGAAAGATTGTTCCAGAAAGTGATGGACATATCGCCCGACGATGAACAATCGGAAGTAATATATAATGTAGCCAACAGTTATTTCTTCTTGCAGATGTATCCTCAAACCATCGAATGGTGCGAGAAAATCATCTCCGGGTATCCAGACGAACAAACCGAGGCCCTGTACTTGACCGCATGTAGTTTCTTCCACATGTTCGACATGGAAACCTGCATGAAGTACCTGACTATCGTTTGGAAACTGAGCAACAATACCTTCGAAGAAGAATACATGAACGACAAACGCTTCAAGCACATGTTCGAAGTGATTGAGACTATATTGAACAAACAATTGAACAACCCTAACCAGAATTAACATATCATTATGGAATCTGTTGCATTTATCCAATGGTGTCTTGACCATTTGAATTACTGGACCATCACCATCTTGATGGCTATCGAAAGTTCATTCATTCCCTTCCCATCGGAAGTGGTCGTTCCTCCTGCCGCTTACAAGGCTGCAAGCGGTAATAGCGAACTGAATGTCTACTTGGTAGTTTTGTTTGCCACCATCGGAGCCAATATCGGTGCGCTCATCAATTATGGATTGGCCTATTTTGTAGGACGCCCTATCGTCTACAAGTTTGCCAATAGCCGTTTCGGACACATGTGCTTGATTGATGAGGCCAAGGTAAAACATGCCGAAGCTTATTTCGACCAGCACGGAGCATTGTCTACCTTCATCGGTCGACTCATTCCAGCCGTACGCCAGCTGATTTCCATTCCGGCAGGTTTGGCCAAGATGAAGCTTTCTACATTCTTGCTTTACACCACTCTTGGTGCAGGTATTTGGAATGCTACTTTGGCTGCTATCGGTTATTACCTCCAATCTGTAGTGCCAGAAGACCAATTGATGGCAACTGTAACTGAATATAGCCATGAAATTGGTTATGTCTGCATTGGAGTAGGTATTCTGATTGTCGCTTACCTTATATATAAAGGTAGAAAGTAATATACGAAAAGAGGTGCTTCATTCAGCACCTCTTTTTTATTTTATTCTTCTGCAAAATCCTTGATTCGTTGTTCTTCAGACAAACGACATATCAATAAGGTATTGTCTTTTTCGGCTACAATGTAACCATCCAAGCCCTGAATCACCACCTTCTTTTCTTGAGTAGTATGTACCACACAATTACGCGATTCATGCATCTGGATATTCGGACCAATCAACGCATTGTTCTGAGCATCGCGACGGGAGTTAACATGAAGAGAACCCCATGTACCCAAATCGCTCCAACCGAAGTTGGCAGGGAATACAAAGATTTCGTCTGCCTTTTCCATGATGGCATAGTCAATGGAAATATTCTCGCAAGTAGGGAATTGCTCGTTAATCAATTCTTGCTCCTTGTCTGTATAATAATAAGGCAACATGCGCTCGAACACCTTCGAAATGCCCGGCTGATATACACGCAAGGAATTGACTACCGTATTCACATTCCATACGAAGATACCCGCATTCCAGAAGAATGAAGGCTTCTTGATATATCTCTCAGCCGTAGCCAAATTCGGCTTTTCCTTGAAAGAGTCAACGCGATAGATTTCCTTGTTGTAATTGGAAGGATAGCTCAAGTCTGCCTCAATGTAACCATATCCTGTTTCCGGACGAGTCGGTGTCATACCCAAAGTAAGGATAGCATCCGAGTTGTTTGTAAACTTCAAGGCAGAAGTAATTACACGCTGGAATTCCTTCACATCCATCACCACATGGTCACTTGGAGTTACCACCATATTGGCCTTCGGATTACGCGCCTTGATTTTCCAGCTTACATAAGCTATACAAGGAGCCGTGTTGCGTCTGCATGGTTCACGCAAGATATGATCGTCTGCCACTTCCGGCAATTGTCTCTTTACTTCGTCGGCGTACTTTTCAGATGTAACCACCCATATGTTTTCATCAGGTACAATTCCCTTGAAACGATCCATTGTCAATTGTATCAATGTCTTTCCACAACCTAATACATCAATGAATTGTTTCGGATAATCCGAGGTACTCATCGGCCAAAAACGGCTTCCTACCCCCCCGGCCATTATTACCAAATGGTTATTATTTGAGTTCATAACTACTTTTGCTATTATTTAATAAACAAAGATAGATATTATTTTCCGGAAAACCACGCGCTTTTCAAAGATATTCATTATCTTAGCCAAAAGAATTTTTGAAGTTAAACATTATTCAGTATAATTATGAAAGGTATTGTATTGGCTGGAGGGTCTGGAACCCGCCTTTATCCGATTACGAAAGGAGTATCGAAACAAATGCTTCCTGTATTCGACAAGCCTATGATATATTACCCGATTTCGGCATTGATGCTGGCCGGAATCCGTGACATCCTGATTATCTCCACCCCTCACGACCTCCCTGGATTCAAGCGCCTGTTGGGAGACGGAAGCGATTATGGAGTACATTTTGAATATGCCGAACAACCTTCACCCGACGGATTGGCACAAGCCTTCATCATCGGCGAAGAGTTTATCGGGGACGATTCGGTATGCTTGGTATTGGGAGACAACATCTTCCATGGCACCGGTTTCTCGGCCATGCTCCGTGAAGCGGTCCGTGCAGCCGAAGAAGACCACAAGGCTACCGTGTTCGGCTATTGGGTAAGCGACCCAGAACGATACGGTGTGGCCGAGTTCGATGGACAAGGCAATTGCCTCAGCATTGAAGAAAAGCCATTGAAACCGAAATCGAACTATGCGGTAGTGGGCTTGTATTTCTACCCGAACAAGGTGGTAGGAATTGCCAAGAGCATCAAGCCTTCGGCACGAGGCGAACTTGAAATCACCACCGTAAACCAAGCATTCCTTGAAGACGGTGAGCTGAAGGTACAGGTGTTAGGCCGTGGTTTTGCCTGGTTGGATACCGGCACACACGACTCGTTGTCCGAAGCATCGACCTTCATCGAAGTGATAGAAAAGCGCCAAGGCTTGAAAATTGCCTGCCTGGAAGGCATTGCCTACCGAAAAGGATGGATTACAGCCGAAAGAATGAAGGAGCTGGCACTCCCGATGATCAAGAACCAATACGGACAGTACCTGATGCGTGTAGTAGAAGAAATCAGAGCAACCGGCAAAGCTAATTTAGAATAACATGAATATCATCAAGACAGAGATAGAAGGATTAATCATTATAGAGCCTCGCATTTTCAAGGATGCCAGAGGATATTTCTTCGAGTCGTTCTCGCAACGCGAATTCGAGGAAAAGATATGCCAAACCACTTTCGTGCAAGACAACGAGAGCTTTTCTTGCTATGGTGTGGTACGAGGATTGCATTTCCAGCAAGAACCCTTCAGCCAGGCCAAGCTGGTGAGAGTGGTAAAAGGTGCCGTGCTCGATGTGGCTGTAGACATTCGCAAGGGCTCTCCTACCTACGGAAAGCATGTAGCCATTGAACTGACGGAAGAGAACCATCGCCAAGTATTCATTCCTCGTGGCTTTGCTCATGGCTTCGCCGTGTTGAGCGATGAAGTGATTTTCCAATACAAATGCGATAACTACTACGCTCCACAAAGCGAAAGAGGCATTGCCTGGAACGACCCCGCCTTGAACATCGACTGGCGGATTCCGGCAGATAAAATCATTCTTTCGGAAAAGGACACGAAGTATCCATTACTGAAGGATTTATAAGGTATAAACATTGAGGGTGTGCCAAAAATGAAAAGCAACTTTCATTTTGTCATTCAGAGCGAAAGCGAAGACGAGTTGTTGAGGGTTCGCCCGAAAAATCTCGAAAACATAAACATGGATGTCCACGAGATCCTTCCTCCCTTCGGTCGTCTGGATGACAGAATGCTATGAAATTTTCATTTTGACACACCCTGCTAAAGGGATGTTCCATTAGCATGTTTTCCCATTATACTTATGAAACATCCCCCTACCCCCTTCATAAGGGGGATTTAGGTTTAGCAATACATATTCAAGATAGCTTCATACTTTTCTTGCTTACCGCTAATCTGCTTCGGTTCGCCATTCTGCTTAGCGTATGCATACACATCTTCCAATGTCAACTTGCCATCTTCGAAGTCCTTACCGATGCCACCGTCGAACGATGCATAGCGGTCGGCCAACATCTGCTTGTATGGAGATTCTTCCAAGAACTTGGCAGCACTTTCCAAAGCACGGGCCATAGCGTCCATACCTGCAATGTGAGCGATGAAGATATCTTCCAAGTCAGTTGAGTTACGGCGAGTCTTCGCGTCGAAGTTAGTACCACCATTGCCGAAACCACCGTTACGGATCACATGAATCATGGCCTGAACCAACTCGAAGTTGTCGATAGGGAATTGGTCTGTATCCCAACCGTTCTGATAGTCACCACGGTTAGCGTCGATAGAACCCAACATGCCGTTGTCTACAGCCACTGCCAATTCGTGTTCGAATGTATGGCCAGCCAATGTAGCGTGGTTCACTTCGATGTTCACCTTGAAGTCGTTTTCCAAACCATGAGCCTTCAAGAAACCGATTACTGTTTCAGTATCTACATCATACTGGTGCTTAGACGGTTCCATTGGCTTCGGTTCAATCAAGAATGTACCTGTAAAGCCCTTTGCACGAGCATAGTCGCGAGCCAAAGTCAACATCTGAGCCAAGTGTTCCTTTTCACGCTTCTGGTCGGTGTTGAGCAAGCTCATGTAACCTTCACGGCCACCCCAGAACACATAGTTAGTACCACCCAATTCGATAGTAGCATCGATGGCATTCTTGATCTGTACAGCCGCGCGAGCAACCACATCAAATTCAGGGTTGGTAGCAGCACCGTTCATATAACGTGCATGACCGAATACGTTGGCAGTACCCCACAAAAGCTTGATGCCAGTTTCTTCCTGCTTCTGCTTCAAGTAAGCTACCACTTCCTTCAAGTTAGCTTCGTATTCTTCGATAGTTTCTGCTTCAGCGCACAAGTCTGTATCGTGGAAGCAATAGTAACCGATACCGATTTTCTGCATGAATTCAAAACCAGCATCTACCTTATCCTTAGCAGCCTGCACCTTGTCTGCTGCTTCGTTCCAAGGGAACACCTTAGTACCGCCACCAAACTGGTCGGCACCTTCTGCACACAATGTATGCCACCATGCCATCGCAAACTTCAACCATTCGGCCATGGTCTTGCCCATAATTACCTTGTTGGCATCGTAATAACGGAATGCCATCGGGTTACGGCTTTCTATACCTTCGTACTTAATCTTTTCAATTCCAGGGAAAAATTCTTTTGCCATACAAATATTAGATTTATGATGTTTGATTTATGATTTATGATTTTCCAATGCTTGCTTCCAACGGGCATACGCTTCATCGTACAAGGCACGGTCCTTTTCATTCGGCTCGATGACTGCCAACTTTTCAAGCGTAGCAAACGCCTCGTTGTTATCCTTGTAGATACCTGCACCCATACCGGCACCCTTTGCAGCACCTACCGAGCCGTCGGTATCATAGAGTTCGATGGTTGCTCCCGTTACACTTGCCAATGTATCGCGGAAGATAGGGCTCAAGAACATATTGGCATGTCCGGCATGAATCTTCTGCACCGGAATGCCCATGCCTTCCATGATGTCTATGCCGTATTTGAAAGAGAATACGATACCTTCTTGTGCCGCACGGATGATGTGGCGCTTGTCGTGGAGGTTGAAGTTCACGCCATGTACCGAGCAACCGGTCTCGCGATTTTCGAGCATACGTTCCGCACCGTTACCGAACGGCAGGATACTGATGCCACCACTACCCACCGGCACTTGGCCAGCCAGTTCGTTCATGTCGGCATACGAGATGCCTTCCGGAGCCACCGTACGCTTCACCCACGAGTTCAGGATGCCTGTACCGTTGATGCACAACAACACACCCAAGCGAGTTTGTTCAGCCGTATGGTTGACGTGCGCAAAGGTATTCACACGCGATTTCGGATCGTAGTTCACCTCTCCGTTCACCCCATACACCACGCCCGATGTACCGGCTGTAGAGGCAATTTCACCCGGATTGAACACGTTGAGCGACAAGGCATTGTTCGGTTGGTCGCCCGCACGATACGTGATCGGTGTACCTTCCTTCAGTCCCAATTCCTGCGCAGCCCATGCGTTCACGCGGCCTTGTTCGGAGAAAGTAGGCTTGATTTCCGGAATCAGCGAATGGTCGAAACCATAGTACTCCATCAGGAAGCCTGCCACCTCGTTCTTCTGGAAATCCCAGAACATGCCTTCGGAGAGGCCGGAAACGGTGGTACAGATGGTACCGCTCAACTTCATGGCAATGTAGTCGCCCGGCAACATGATCTTATCTATCTTCTCGAAAATTTCGGGTTCGTTCTCCTTGACCCAAGCCAACTTGCTGGCTGTAAAGTTACCCGGAGAATTGAGGAGATGAGCCAAGCAATTCACTTCGCCCAATGTCTGGAAGGCCTGTTGGCCATAAGGAACGGCGCGAGAGTCGCACCAGATGATGGCCGGACGCAATACCTGCTGATTCTTGTCCACGCACACCAGTCCGTGCATCTGGTAAGAAATACCGATGGCACCAATTTCATCGGCCTGGATGGCGCTTTCAGTCATTACCGCTTGTGTAGCCAGTTTCAGGTTCTCCCACCAGTCTTGCGGGTTCTGTTCGGCCCATCCCGGCTGAACGGCCATGATTTTGGCTTCCGTCTTCGGGAAAAAGGCGGATGCTATGCACTTGCCCGTTTCGGCATTGACCAGGCTGGCCTTTACCGACGAGCTACCTATATCGTAACCCAATAAATACATACGTGTCTTCTTAAATTTAAGGTTTATATCTATGCAAATATAAGCAGTTTCTGTAAAATAATAGGTAATATTCGAGAAAAAAAGTATCTTTGCAAAAATTTTTATCAAATTTAATTTTAAAAGTATGAAAGCATTTGTATTCCCTGGACAAGGAGCCCAATTCGTAGGAATGGGTAAAGATTTGTACGAAAACTCTGAATTGGCTAGAGAATTATTTGAGAAAGCAAACGATATCCTCGGATACCGTATCACAGATATCATGTTCGAAGGTACAGACGAAGACCTCCGTCAGACCAAGGTTACCCAACCAGCCGTATTCCTTCATTCAGTAATCTCTGCCCTCTGCATGGGCGACAAGTTCCAACCGGAAATGACAGCCGGCCACTCGCTCGGCGAATTCTCGGCATTGGTTGCAGCCGGTGCACTTTCGTTCGAAGACGGCTTGAAGCTGGTTTATGCCCGCGCTATGGCTATGCAGAAGGCATGCGAAGCGGCTCCATCGACTATGGCAGCCATCATTGCCTTGGCCGACGAAAAGATTGAAGAAATCTGCGCACAGGTAACAGCCGAAGGCGATGTGTGTGTAGCGGCCAACTTCAACTGCCCGGGTCAGGTAGTGATCTCCGGCTCGATGGAAGGCATCGACAAGGCTTGCGAACAGATGAAGGCAGCGGGTGCCAAGCGTGCATTGCCACTGAAGGTAGGTGGCGCATTCCACTCTCCGCTCATGAACCCGGCTAAGGTTGAACTCGAAGAAGCCATCAACGCTACTGAGTTCCACACTCCGAAGTGCCCGGTATACCAGAACGTGGACGCGAAGCCATATACAGACCCTGCTCAAATCAAGGCTAACTTGGTGGCTCAGCTCACAGCTTCCGTACGCTGGACTCAAACCGTACAGAACATGATTGCCGACGGTGCTACCGAATTCACCGAATGCGGTCCGGGCAACGTTCTTCAGGGACTTATCAAGAAGATTGACAAGACAGCCAATGCCCACGGCATTGAGTAATGTTTATTTCCAATTCCCCTCTTGAGAGGGGTTAGGGGTGTGTGAGACACGTTAAGTCAATGTAAACTAACACACCCCCTCCCCCCTCTCAAGAGGGGAGATTTATTCTAACATAATTCTATTATATTTAAAGCATGAGTACAAACGAAAAAATAATTATCTATCAAGTGTTTACCCGTTTGTTCGGCAATAACAACACACATTGCAAGAAGAACGGAAGCATCAACGAAAACGGCTGCGGTAAGCTGGCCGACTTTACAACCAAGGCCTTGAACGAAATCAAGAACCTCGGTGCAACCCACATCTGGTATACCGGTGTCATCGAACATGCCACACAGACCAACTACAGCCGTTACGGCATCTGTCCGGACCATCCGGCGGTAGTGAAGGGCAAGGCAGGTTCTCCATACGCCATCAAGGACTACTACGATGTAGACCCTGATATGGCCAACAGCATCCCCGACCGTATGAAGGAATTCGAGAACCTCGTGAAGCGCTCGCACAAGGCAGGCCTCAAGGTGATCATCGACTTCGTGCCTAACCACGTGGCTCGCCAGTATCACTCGGATGCCAAGCCAGCAGGCGTTATCGACTTGGGCGAAAACGACAACAAGGAAGTGGCTTTCAGCCCACAGAACAACTTCTACTACATCCCGGGACAGCAGTTGCAGGGCGAAATCGACCTCCACATGAATGCTCCGGAAGCGTATGTGGAAGAACCGGCCAAGGCTACCGGCAACGACCGCTTCGATGCATGGCCTACCATCAACGACTGGTACGAAACCGTGAAGCTGAACTATGGTGTGGACTATATGAACTGGCGCATCGGCCACTTCGACCCGGTGCCCGACACTTGGAACAAGATGCTCGAAATCCTCCTTTTCTGGGCAAGCAAGGACATCGACGGATTCCGTTGCGACATGGCCGAAATGGTTCCGGTTGAGTTCTGGGGATGGGCTATCCCGCGTGTGAAGGAAAAGTTCCCGCACATTATCTTCATTGCCGAAGTATACAATCCGAACGAATACCGCAACTACATCTTCAATGGTCACTTCGACTATTTGTACGATAAGGTAGGCCTTTACGATACGCTCCGCGCCTTGACATGCGGTCACGAAACGGCTACCAACATTCCGTTCCGTTGGCAGAGCTTGAACGGCATCGAGAAGAACATGCTCAACTTCCTCGAGAACCACGACGAGCAACGCATTGCGTCTGAGTTCTTCGCTGGAAATGCATTCAAGGCTATCCCGGCCATGGTGGTATCGGCATGTATGAACACCAATCCGGTGATGATTTATTTCGGTCAGGAACTTGGCGAACCGGGCATGGACGAAGAAGGCTTCAGCGGACGCGACGGACGCACCACCATCTTCGACTACTGGACTGTGGATACTATCCGCCGTTGGAGAAACGGAGGCAAGTTCGATGGCAAGCAGCTCACCAAGGACGAAAAGAAGCTCCAGGGCTTCTACGCTACCCTCTTGAACCTCTGTAACAAGGAAAAGGCGGTACGCGAAGGTGTGTTCTTCGACTTGACTTATGCCAACCTGGAAGGCATCGTGTTCAACGAGCACCGCCAGTATGCATTCTTCCGCAAGGCAGGCAAGGAATTGCTCTTCATCGTGGTGAACTTCGACGAGAATCCGGCTGCTCCATGCGTGAAGATTCCTACCCATGCATTCGAGTACTTGGGCATCCCGTTCAAGGAAAACTACAAGGCGAAGGATTTGCTCACCGGCAATACCGAAACGCTGGTTATGGCGCCAGACCAATGCACACAGGTTCTGTTGGAAGGTTACGGAGCTAAGATTTTGAAGATTAAACTTTAAATAAAACCATGAAAAAAGGGCGGTGTTTCAAAAGAACATCGCCCTTCATTTTTCATCAACCAGATAAAAAAAAAGAAGGGTATCTATCACAGACACCCAATCTTCATTAACCTTAAATCTAATACCATGAAAAACACAGTGCAAATGTACGACTTTTGTGTTATATAGCATAATATTAGACTAATATTTTCTCTCACTTAACACTTATTAACAACACTACAAATCTATTAAGACTAAAACTCAAGTCCACTTGCCAAAACGAAATGCACTACATGAGGTCGATGCACGAGGTGGTGGTGAAGGTGGTTGCAATGGCGGTGAGCACGGTGATAAGTATGTTCAGGATTTTGTTCCAAAGGGTTTTGTTTTCCATAGTATTTTAAATCTAGTTTAAATGATAGTTGATAGATGATAAATGATAGTTGGTGTTTGTTTTGCACCACAGAGCACACAGAGTTTCACGGAGTTTTCTTTTTGTTGCTTATTGTCATCCAGAGCGGAGCGAAGACGAGTTGTTGAGGGCTCGCCCGAAAAATCTCGAGGGCGTAGCGCAGTTCATCCCCCTTAGAAGGGGGCTTAACGTACACTAAGGAGCACATTCCGTGAGGAACATCCCCCTCTCTCCTCCGTCGTTCAGAGCACTGAACTCCCCTCACTTAGCACGGAAAGACATCTAGTCTTTCCTCTAAAGGCTTCGTTCGCCCTTCGCAAGGGGGATTAGTGGGTGACTCCGAGCGTGGTGAACCAAGAAGAAAGATTACTCTTCCTCACCCCCTCCTTCTTCCTCTTCTTCGGCCTCCTTGCTGTACTTCACAGCCACCTTCGAGAAGGTGAGCGAAGTCAAGGCATTGGCGAGCACGCGACCGGGACGGAAGTTGATTTTCGCACGCTTGATGAGGCTCTCGTTGTAGTCTTCCTCGGTAAGGGCGCCCTTGCCGTTGAGCGACACTTGGAGGGTACAAAGCTCGCCCAAGCGAACGATTTCGCCGTTCTGGATGGCTTCGGCCACCACATCCTCGAGGGCTACGAGCACGGCATACACATCGGCCTTGTTTACGGTACACGAGCTCTGAATGCGCTCGGACATCTCGCGGATGCTCACATCGCCACGAGCCTGAGCCTGGGCGTAATACTTGGGTGGGGTTCCCTTTTCTGAAGGGTTACGACGCGGAACAACTGAATAGGTTACTGATCTTGCCATAGTTTAGTTTAGGTTTTAAAGGTTAGTAATTGGTGTGTGTTTGTGGTCTTCGAAGAATCACAATGCAAAGATAATACATGGCGAAAGCGCAATGTCCGTTTTTGTCCGTTAATGTCTGTTTTTGTCCGTTTTTGTCCGATTTTGTCCGATTTGAGGGAAATAACTTGGAAGAGCCATAAACTCTCCCATTCTGCAACAATTCCGTCCTTGCCTTGTAGGGATGAACCGCTTTGCATAAAACATGGAAATCCTTGCAAAAACACCCCGAAAACAGAAGCTGGTGAAGGGGTGAAAGGTTGCGCTTTCCGTGAGGTGGTTGCGCCTTGTTTGGAGGGTTCAAAAACGCAACCCGCAACCCGCAACTTTTTTTGATTTTCCTTTGGCGTGCGCGTGTGCGTACGTGTACCTTATATATATAAAATAAAATTAAAAAAAATAATATACTATATAGAGTTGCGTTGCGCAGGCCTCATATAGTAGGTGAAAATAGAATGCAAAAACAAAAACGCAACCGGGTTGCGGGTTGCGTTTTGCTTGAACGATACGGAGTCTATATCCGGTGCATTACTTCACCTTCCAGTAACCACCCTTGGCCGGACCGATGCGTTCGACATATAATCGACAAAATATTGTTGGTTGTAACCGACAAATTTGTTGTATTTGTGTCGTAAATAACCGACAGGTGTATGGAAAAACTATTCGATGTGATGTCATCGTCTGTGGCCGATTTCAAGATAGGGAAATATACCTTCGAGGTGGGAGGAAAGAACAAGAAGCAGAAGCAGATACAAGGCATAGAAGATGCTTTTGTGGTGAAGGACGACATCGAGTATGGCTACCTGAATGTCATCCCTCTTTGGGCTTTCGGATTCTTGTATTGATTCTTGCTTTGCAGAAAACGCAACCCGCAACCTGCAACTTTCGTTAAAAATCACTTTTTCGATGCACAATTTTTTGCCAGTTCAAAACATGTTCGTATATTTGCGAACAATAAGCGGAGAAAGTGAATATGGCCAGTAAGGATTACAGCATAAAGCAAGAGCAGACAGCGCGCTTTGCCAAAGCAATGGGGCACCCGGCCCGCATTGCCATCCTGGAGTTTCTGGCCAAGCAGACGCAATGCTACTTTGGCGACATCCACGAAGAATTGCCCATAGCCAAGGCCACTGTATCGCAACACCTCAAGGAGCTGAAGGATGCGGGCTTGATACAGGGCGAGGTGGAGACTCCCAAGGTGAAGTACTGCATCAACCGAGAAAATTGGCGACTGGCTTGCGAACTGTTCGGAGGGCTGTTCTGCCAATGCAAGGAGAAGAAGGAGAGTTGCTGTGAATAAACAGCCTCTTTTTTTAGGAATATTGTTCGTTGTTTTGCGAATTACTAACATTGAATGAAATATAGACGATGTTTTGGATTTTATTCATCTATTTGGTGGTGGCACACTTCTTCCCCGAAGTAGGGGTGGTGGCCTTGATTTGTATGATTGGTCCGGTGGCCATGGCGGTGCGCAAGGGGCGCTATTGGTGCGGGCATTATTGTCCCCGGGGCAGTCTGTACGACAAGGTGGTGAGCCGGTTCTCGCCCCACAAGCGCATCCCGAAGTTTGTACGTAGCAAGGCCTTCCGCGTGTTCATGCTGTTCTTCATCTTCGGCATGTTCGGCGTGCAATTGTACATGAACGGCTGGACATGGGCAGGTGTAGGACGCACGTTCTGGAACATCATCCTCATGACAACCGTGGTGGGTGTAGTGCTCGGATTCATCTATGCCCCCCGCACATGGTGTTCGTTCTGCCCCATGGGAACGCTCTCGGCATGGGTATCGCCCAAGGCACCGAAGAAGGGATTCCCGCAGGTATGCGTTTCGTCTGCTTGCCAAATGAAGTGCAAGCGATGCGCCAAGGTGTGCCCCATGCAACTCACTCCATACGATTCGCGAGGCGATGAGCAGGGCTACTTGCATCCCGACTGCATCAAGTGCGGACGTTGCATCGTGGCTTGTCCGACGAAGGTGATGAAGATAAAAATTTAAAACAATAAACAAAAAGAAATATGGAAGTAAAGGTGTTAGGACCAGGCTGTGCCAAGTGCAAGAAAGCCTATCAGGTGGTAGAAAAAGTAATCAAGGACAACAATCTCGATGTAACGCTCACGAAGGTAGACGACCTTATGGAGATGATGAGCTACAACATCCTCTCGACTCCCGCCATTGTGGTAGATGGAGAAGTGAAAATAAAAGGACGTGTGCCAAGTGAAAATGAAGTTAAGGAATTGCTAGGCTTATGATTCAACGATTCGCAGACTGGTTGGTGTACGGCATCCTCGGTTTGGATGCCGGAACTTCCCTCGGGGTGGCGGTCAACTTCTTCGTGTACGACACCGTGAAGATCATCCTTCTGCTGTTCTCCATCAGCTTCGTGATGGGCATCATCAACGCCTATTTCCCCATCGAGCGATTGAGGCGATACCTCACCACCCACAAGCTCTACGGACTGGACTATTTCATGGCAGCCCTCTTCGGAGGCATCACGCCGTTCTGCTCGTGCTCGTCCGTCCCCCTGTTCATCGGCTTCGTGAAGGGAGGCATCCCTTTGGGAGTTACCTTGACCTTCCTCATCGCCTCGCCCCTGGTGAGCGAGATAGCCATAGCGATGTTCCTTGGCACGTTCGGGGTGAAGGCCACACTCATCTATGTGGTGAGCGGAACAGTACTCTCGATGGTGGCCGGATACATCCTCGGAAAGATGCGTCTGGAGCCGTATTTGAGCGATTGGGTGAAGCAGGCACAACAGCAGTCCAACGCCCGGAGCGAGCAATGGGAAGCCGAGAAAACACCGTTCTGGAAGCGATTGCCAATCATTACCCGCGAGTCGTGGGGCATCGTCAGAGGCGTGTTGGTTTACATTCTCATCGGTATCGGTATCGGAGCCACGATGCACGGATTTGTGCCCGAAGGATTCTTCGAGCAATCCCTCTCGGCCGACCAATGGTGGAGCGTTCCTTTGGCCGTGGTCCTTGCGGCACCGATGTATGCCAATGCGGCAGGCATCGTCCCCATTGTCGAAGTGTTTGTAGCGAAAGGCATCCCTTTGGGAACGGCCATTGCGTTCATGATGTCGGTCATCGGCTTGTCCATCCCCGAAGCCACCATGCTCAAGAAGGTCATGACGTGGCGCTTGATAGGCATCTTCTTCGGAGTGGTGACTTTGTTGATTATTATTTCAGGATATTTGTTTAATTGGATGTTATGAAAGTCTTGATTCTTTGTACAGGAAACAGTTGCCGTAGCCAGATGGCTCACGGGTTTTTGCAGTCGTTCGATGATAGCTTGGAGGTGCATTCTGCCGGCACTCGCTTGGCCACAGCGGTCAATCCCAAGGCCGTGGAGGTGATGCGTGAGGTGGGCATCGACATCTCCAGCCATTTCCCCAAGCATGTCCATTTGTACCTCGACGACGAGTGGGATTATGTCATCACCGTCTGCGGTAGTGCCAACGACAGCTGTCCGATGTTTAAAGGTAAGGTAGCTCATCGCCTGCACATCGGTTTCGACGACCCCTCGGATGCGGTGGGAAGCGAGGAATTTGTGATGAGTGAGTTCCGCCGTGTGCGCGATGAAATCAAGCAACGCTTCGCCGAATTTTACCTCACCCGAATCTTGAAGCGGGAGATTCCGAAATGCTCTTGTGGCGGGGGGTGCTGAAAACGCAACCCGCAACCCGCAACTTTCGGTTGCAAGTAGGTTTTAATAGCTGATGTCTTACTTCACTTTCCAGTAACCACCCTTGGCCGGACCGATGCGTTCGATGAGGCCGTCGGCCTTCAAGTTGGCCAGATGCTTTTCTACCGACTTGGCGGAAATGCCTATCTTCTCGGCAAGAATCGTTGCATTCAGCTTGCCATCCTCCGAAAGCAAGGCCACGATTTTCTCCCTACTTTTCTTCGGGGTTGAGTTTGTTTTTCTTTCTGTCAATAGAATATCAAGTCACATTTTAACAAATAAAATCGAATGGAAATAATTTCTTGATTCCGCTCGCCTATACAAACGCTTCTATCTCCCCAAAAGATAGGAGCGTTTATTTTATCCCAACAATAGAACCTTTGAAAATCAAACACTTCACAGCTTTTCAACCAATCAGTTCATAAAATGGTTCATAACTTTTAGCTCCAAAACTTGACAAACGCCTCCTTGGTTTCGTATATTTGCGGTTCTCTAAATTAAAAAACGACTAACTATGGAACACACAGGTATTAGCAAGGAAAAAGAAGCATTCCTCCGCGAGGAAGAGAATCGGAAGGTAGACTTTGTACAGGTAAAGGACTTTGTGGTGGCCGCTATGGAAGAGGCTGCCAAAATGCAGGAAGAAAACAAGCAGCTTCGAGAGCAGTTACAAATGGAGCGCACCGCAAGGGTAAAAGCCGAACAGACCATCAAGGAACTCCAGGAGAAGCTGGACGTGTGGGAGAGCGATGATTTCTATCGGGCCGTAAACATCAAGACCATCATAGAGTACGCGCAAGACACCGACAATTGCGACAAGAACGATGTATCAGTCATCAAGCTGATGCTGTTAGGATTGTGCGCCAACAAGGTGCCCGATAAGGTAATCCGCAAAATCAAGACCTTGAAGTGCGGAGGAAAGCTCAACATCGGGACGGTGGGGCAAATCAATCCCGCTGCAACCGAAATCCACAACCACTATCACACCAACGAATAACCCAAAAACCTTAACAAACTATGGACGAAACAACAAAAGCTGCGATGGAGAGCGGAAGACCGCTCACCATCTTCAATATCAAGGAGGTGCATCAGCTCAACCCAAATGCCACCCACATTACCAACAATTATTATGGCGACCAGTTTGTCCCGAAGGACATGGTTCGGAAAGAACCTTCCGCACCCGAAAACGCAACCCGCAACCCGCAACTTTGCAAAGAATCGGTTTTGGAGTATGTCATGCGTCTGCACCCCTCGCAAGTGCGTGAAGAGTGGAAGGACAAATACCTCGCTCTATGGGAAAGCATCCTCGAATTGCCTGCCGTATCGAGCACCATTTACGACAAGGGCAAGCAGCAAGGAACCACCTTCAATCGTAATCTGGTGGGGAACATTCTTCATCTGTTGGCTGAGAAGAAGGTCTTGAAAACAGATAACGCAACGAGATTGGCCACGGAATTGGAAGGTAGTTCGGAGGTATCTATCCGTCAGAAGTTGGGCGAAATGCCTATGAAAAAAATAAAGGATTCCATAGAGGAATTGATTGGATGAAAATACCCAAGTGGATGCACTCGAGACTCTTCGCTACACTTCCTTCAGCTCTGAGTAACAAGGCTGAAAAGAAGAAAAGCAAGACTATCTTTGGTTGGTTGAAGAAGGATTTGTATTTTTGTAGATATAACAAAAGGTGTCAACCAAATGCAAGGTATATAAAAACTAAACCCGATAGCTTGACTTGCGTCAGGGGCTACCGGGATTCAACATTGCAAAGGTAACACCTTTTACCGAAACAACAAAGAAAAACGAAGAAAAGTTTATGGAATACAAGGAGTTTGAACGAATTATATCGTCCAAGAGATTGGGGCGTTACCTCGAGGCTTGCGGGGGAGATACTCGTAAGGCTATGACCCTTTATCGTTACAATTTGCATCTTACACAAGATGTATTTATTGTTATCAGTTGTTTTGAAGTTGCATTACGCAATGCCATTGATGCACGATTAGTTCCCATATTGGGAGAAGATTGGCTAAGGGATAGTGTTATGCAAGGAGGTATATTTACTGAACCTAAATTGTATAAGACTCGTGAAATTATAGAACATGCGTACCGGAAATTGCAAAAGAATGGAACCTATTCTCATTCCAAACTATTGGCAGAAATGGAGTTTGGTATTTGGAAATATATGTTCTCGCCATTGCAATATCGTTTAACCGGCCGTTCGCTCTTAAAGATTTTCCCTAATAAGACCCGATCATCAGCCGAAATGCAATACAACCAATCTTATGTATTCAATGAATTGGATAAGGTAAATACGTTGCGTAACCGGTTGGCACATCACGAACCTATCTGCTTTTACTTGAACGAACCGGAAATTGATACTGGTTACATCGTGACGGAGTATCAGAAAATCCAATCACTCTTTGCTTGGATGGGCATTGATAGTCGTGCCATGCTATATGGACTGGACCATGTGTTGACAACCTGTAGCAAAATCAATGCGCTGAAAGTATAATCCTTCCTACAAAAACTTCCGCAAACACATTCGTAAACATTTGATAATCAATACTCAAAAAGAAAGAAACTTAGCGTAGTTTTCTTTCTTTTTTTCTCTCCCCGCATCTCCGTAATTTCGCATCGTCATCCTTTGATAGCCGCCCGATAATGAGGTGGAATCAGAGAAAGAGGATGCGAATTTCTTTATGTATAGACAAACTATCAGCAACATCCAGTTGCAACTCGTAATGCAGCAACAAGAAGTGTTCGACCAGCCGATGAGCCACACTGGTGTACTCTCGAAAGACAGCGACGGATTCCGATTCGAAGAAGCTGTAAAGCAGAAACGCCCGCGTCGTAACCCCAAGCTGTACGAAGGTAATTACGTGAGCCTCGTGCACCGAAGCGACGGCAAGTATGCATGCTCGTTGAAGTGCATCAGTCCGCACGACAAGGACTTCGACCACAGCACCGTGGCCTTCCGCATCTACATGGAACTTATCGATGCACTTCAAATTATCCGATAGCCTATGACGCAAAAGAACAAGAACCAATCGGGGGGCGTGACGCTATTGGCGTCCGACCTCCCTCCGGCTGTCCGCGTGTTCTGGGACACCGCACCCGAGCAGTTCCGAATCCCCGCCATCCTCACGTCCATTGCCTGCTATTGTGCCTTGGCCACCCGCGTAAGGGCCAAGTATGTGTACGACATCGAACTGCATGCGCTCCTCGTCCAGCTCATCGTGCTGGGCGAACCGGGAAGCGGAAAGTCGTTCACCCGACCCATCGTGAAGCAGCTGATGCGACAGCTCAAGCTGAAGGATTTCGAACAGAAACGCATCGAACAGGCGTATCAGGAGCTGAAGAAAACGGCATCGAAGAACAAGCAGCTGCCCGACGAACCGCTCACCGCTATCCGCAATCTGCAGACCATCACCCGTGCCAAGCTCGTGAAGCGTGCCGACATGTTCATCCGCAAGTATGGCGAACCGCTGGCCTTCTTTTTCTTCAACGAAGAGCTGGCCACCATGACCGAAAGCAACAAGCGTGCCTTTGCCGACCTGAACACGATGGACCGCTTGGCCTTCGACCTGGGCGCGGAATTCGGGAGTGACAGCTTGAGCGAAGCGAGCTACAATGCCGATGTAGACATCATCTACTGCTCGCTGTTCTGCGGCACTCAGAACGCGCTGAACGAGTACATCAACAAGCGTGCCATCGAGGGTGGCAACTGTACGCGAAAGATCGTGACGCGCATCGACGAGGAAATCTTGGGCGAGGATGCCCCCCGGTTCCGTCCGCAAACGGCCGAGGAACAAGGTATCGTAGAGGGGATGGTGAACCAGCTGATGAACGAGACCTACACCGACGAGGAGCTGCTACAGCCGGTACACGAGGTGCCGATGGAGTGGATGGAAACCACCGTGAAGCGTTGGTGTCAGGAACAACGTATGATTGTGCTGAAGACGGGCTCCAGAGCGCACAACTGCTTCTACAAGCGTTCGTCGGTATCGGCTTGGCGAATGGCCGTATTGCTCTATCACCTTTGGGGCGAACAGGAAAACGCGCGTGCCAAGGTCATTCGTTTCTACCGCTTCATGGCGCAGTACATTCTGGACGGACTCCTGGCGCAATGGGGCACCCGCTACGACGACATGCACCGCATAGATGCCGAGGCCAACACCCCTCAGCGAGTCACTCTCTTCGACCAGACTCCCGATGAGTTCTCGTACGACCAACTGAAGGAGCTTTGCGTGAAACTGGGTCTCGCCCCCGCAAGAAGTTTCCTCTCGAAGTGGAAGAAGGCACGCCTCATCAGTCAGCCCGACCCGGAAGTGAAGCGCTATGTGAAGGTGGTGAAGTAATTTTTTTAATGCACCACAGAGGACACGCAAAATAATCCCCCTTGCGAAGGGGGATGAAAAACTCCGTGAAACTCTGTGTACTCTGTGGTGCAAAAAAAAATCAAAAGAACTATGGAAAAATACGAACTTGACAAACTTAGAAATCTCCCCATCGAGGGAGTAGCCGACAGACTCGGGCTGAAGGTAAAGAAGCACAAGGCGCTTTGCCCCTTCCATGCCGACAGCCACCCTTCCCTCTCCTTTCATGTGGGAAGGAACACATACAAATGCTTTGTGTGCGATGCCCACGGGGGCCCTATAGACCTCGCCATAAAGCTCACCGGAAAACCTTTCATCGAAGCTTGCCGTTGGTTGGCCGACGAGCACAACGTTATCCTCACCGAATGGAAGCCGGCCGAGAAGCCCAAGCGGGAGTTTCCGCCCGATGTGGAGTATCTCTCCCAACTGGTGCAACATCCGGTGCTGAATGCCGAAGCCCGCGAGTTCCTCTTTCGCCAGCGAAGAATTCATCCGGCGGTAGTGCAATGGATGGGCATCAGCTCCATCTCGGTGGCTACTCCTTGCTGGAGGCACGGAAAACCCTACTACGACGCACCCTCGCTGCTCTTCCCCTATCGCACCCGGACGGGGCAGCTGATGAACGTACAGAGCCGTTATTTGGGGCGTGAGGCAGGCATCCCGAGGTTCCGTTTCCCCAGCCGGTCGGAATGCCGAATCTTTGGCCTTCCGGTGGTAGAGAGGCTGCAAATGGGCGAAGGGCTATGGCTATCGGAAGGCGTGACAGACTGCCTCGCCTTGCTCTCGTCGGGACGGAAAGCCATCGCCATTCCGGGTGCTACCCTCCTGAAACCCGAGGATGTGAAGCTATTGGCCAACCTTCGGGTGGAGAAGAAAACGGTGTTCCACATCTTCCCCGACAAGGACCAACCCGGTGAAAAACTCTACCGCCGTCTGCTCCATGCTGCCAACGAAATAGGTGCCTGCCTCATCCGCGACGAGTTGCCCGATGGCTTCAAGGACTTCGGCCAATGGTGGGCCACCCAAGCGTGAAAACGCAACCCGCAACCCGCAACTTTTAATGAAAACCACTTTTTACTCATCATTGTCATCCAGAGCGAAGCGAAGGATCTCGATGACATGAAATAATGAAAACCATAAGTTGATGCACTCGAGATTCTTCCTCCCTCCGGTCGTCTGAATGACAAATAGTAGTGGAAATAAAAAACTCAGTGTACTTCGTGGTAAAAAATCAAAAATCAAGAATCAAAATGAGAGGAATAAGAAACAACAACCCGCTAAATATCCGCCACTCCAAAGACCAATGGAAAGGCGCAAGCAACACCCAAACAGACAAGTCATTCGTGCAATTCAACACCATGGCCTACGGATACAGAGCTGCTTGGCGCACCCTACAAACCTACTACGAACGCTTCTGCAAACAAGGAAAGGCATTCAACGTGAGGAACATCATCAGCCGATGGGCGCCAGCCACAGAAAACGATACCGAGGCCTACATCCGCAGCGTATGGAGCCTAAGCAACATAGGAGGAAAAGAAAACTTGTTGCCCCCATCGAATGCATCGGGCTATGAAAAGCTCAGCCGTATGCTGGCTGCCATGACCGTTGTAGAAAACGGCATCCACCTGAAGCAAGTGGACGAGGAGGCCATCTACCAGGGCTACAAGCTCGCCTTCCCCGAAAACGCCCGCGAACTGGACGAATGGATGTTGGGAGCAGACGAATATCGCAATTGGTAAAACGCAACCCGCAACCCGCAACTTTCATTGAAAATCAGTTTACACCCAACCATTTTCAATTCTTTTTTATACATTTGCAAAAACAACAAATCCTTATACTTATGAACAAGAATACATGGAAAACCGTGGCGCTGATGCTGGCTTTGGCATCGGTAGAAGCCAATGCTGCCATCGACTTCTCGGAAGGCAACGCCGTAGCGGTGTGCGACAATGTGGGAAAATACATCACCCAACGCCCCAAGGAGGGTAAACGACTCTTCCAGTCGGATGCCGTAGAGAAGAAAATAAAGGAAATAAAGGCCATGCTCAAGAATCCTTACTTGGCATGGATGTTCGAGAACTGCTTCCCGAACACACTCGATACCACCGTTCACTTCCGCAAGACCAACGGAAAGCCGGATACTTTTGTCTACACAGGCGATATCCATGCCATGTGGTTGCGCGACTCGGGCGCTCAGGTTTGGCCGTACGTTCAGCTGGCCAACAACGACCCGAAGCTGCGTGAAATGCTGGAAGGCGTGATCCGTCGTCAGTTCATCTGCATCAACATCGACCCGTATGCCAATGCCTTCAACGATGGCCCCGTGGGCGGCGAATGGCAGTCGGACATGACGGACATGAAGAAGGAACTGCACGAACGCAAGTGGGAAATCGACTCCCTGTGCTACCCTATCCGCTTGGCGTACCACTACTGGAAGGTGACGGGCGACACCAGCATCTTCGACGAGGTGTGGACAGAAGCCATCGGCAACGTGCTGCAGACCTTCAAGGAACAGCAACGCAAGGACGGAGTGGGTCCGTACAAGTTCCAGCGCCGCACCGAACGCCAGCTCGACACGCTGAACAACAACGGCAATGGTGCTCCGGTGAATCCGGTAGGCCTCATCGTATCTTCCTTCCGCCCGTCGGACGATGCCACTACCCTTCAGTTCCTTGTGCCATCGAACTTCTTTGCGGTGACTTCCCTCCGTAAGGCTGCCGAGATTCTCAATGCCGTGAACAAGGACAGCAACACCGCCCAGCAATGCCTGGACTTGGCCAACGAAGTGGAGACAGCCTTGAAGAAATATGCCACTTACAACCATCCGAAGTTCGGCACCATCTATGCGTTCGAGGTAGACGGATTCGGCAATCATCTCTTGATGGACGATGCCAATGTGCCAAGCCTGCTCGCCATGGCTTACTTGGGTGATGTGGACATCGACGACCCGATTTATCAGAACACCCGCCGATTTGTGTGGAGCGACAGCAATCCTTACTTCTTCAAGGGTGCTGCAGGCGAAGGCATCGGCGGCCCTCACGTGGCTTACGACATGGTTTGGCCGATGAGCATCATGATGAAGGCTTTCACCAGCCAGTGCGACGAGGAAATAAAGGCTTGCATCGAAATGCTGATGACTACGGATGCCGACACCGGATTCATGCACGAATCCTTCCACAAGGACGATCCGAAGGTATTCACCCGCTCGTGGTTTGCTTGGCAAAATACCCTCTTCGGTGAGCTTATCATCAAGTTGGTAAACGATGGCAAGCTGGAGCTTCTGAATAGTATTACTACAAGAATGTAATTTTATCATGAAAAAACACACCATCCCCCAATCGATAGCACTGGCCTTGATAGCCGGTGCATCGTGGATGCCTGCCCTCCACATCCAAGCCCAATCGGCCGACCTCTATACGCCGGTGCAGCAGATGCTGGGGTACGACATCCACTACTTCTACCCGAAGACGCTACAGGCAAGCGGACAGTCCGTCAGCCTGAGCGGGAAATTCAGAAGCGATGTGCCTCAACCCAAGGACATTCTGGGCTTTGAGGTGGGCGAACAATTTGCCGACTGGAACGATGTGCTGAAGTACATGGATGCGCTTCAGAAACATTCCGACCGCGTGAAGGTAGCCGTAAAGGGCAAGACTTACCAGCTTCGCCCCATCATCGAAGTAACCATCACCTCGGCTGCCAACCATCGGCAGTTGGAGCAAATACGCGGGGAGCATCTGCAGCTCACCGATGCGTCGAAATCGGCTGGCAAGGACTTGACGAAGATGCCGGTAGTGGTGAATCTGGCTCACTCCATGCATGGCAACGAGGCTTCGGCCGTGAATTCCGCCTTGGCTACGGCTTATTTCTTTGCCGCATCGGAAGACGAGTCCATCGTCCAGCTGTTGGAAAATATCGTTATCCTGATGACTCCGGGGCTGAATCCGGATGGCATTAACCGCTTTGCCAACTGGGTGAACACCACTCACAGCTACCAAAATGTGGCCGACTTGAGCAGTCGGGAATTTACCGAAACGTGGCCAAGCAGCCGTACCAACCATTATTGGGCAGACTGCAATCGCGACTGGCTGATGTGCCAGCATCCGGAAGGTCAGACGGCCGTAAAGATGTATCTGGACTGGATGCCGAATGTGGTGAGCGACCATCATGAACAAGGTGGCGACAGCAAGGGTTTCTACTTCAGCCCGGGACATCCGCTCCGTACGCATCCGCTTACTCCACAAAAGAACCAACAGCTTACGGCTGCTCTTACTTGGAGTACGGCCCGCGCACTCGATGACATCGGCACGCCTTTCTTTTCGAAAGAGGGGTACGATGACTTCTACTTGGGCAAGGGTGCTGCTTATGGCGATGTACAAGGTTCCGTAGGCATCTTGCACGAACAGGTGGCTTCCAGAGGCTATCTGCGCCCTACTTCTACGGGCGACATGCCGTTCTATCAAACGGTTCGTAACCAGTCTTTTGCAGCCATTTCTACCGTATATGCATCGTATGTCATGAAGAACGAATTGCTGGACTATCAGCGTAACTTCTACGTGGATGCCGCCAAGCAGGCTGCCAAGGATCCGGTGAAGGGATACGTGTTCAACACCCGCGGACGCAAGGCCATCGAATACTATTTCCTGAAGAACATGGAGCATCACCGCATCGATGTGTACAAGCTGAAGAAGGATGTTACCCTCGGCGGCAAGACCTTCGACAGCGAAGATTCCTACATCATCCCTACCGACCAGAAGTTCTACACCAAAATCAAGTCTATATGGGCAAACATGACCGAATTCCAGGATAGCGTGTTCTACGACATCTCGACATGGACCTTCCCTCATGCCTTCAATTTGGAGTATGCCGAAGCTGCTTCCACATCGGGCTTGGTGGGCGAGAAATTGGGTACAACCTCTTTCAAGCAAGGGGGCATTGTGGGTGGAAAGGCTGCCTACGCCTATGTGTTCGAGCAGAAGGAGCTCTTCTCGCACAACCTGATGACGGACCTCCTGCGCAAGGGCATTTATGTGAGAATCTCGAAGCGTCCGTTCCAATACAACGATGGAAGCCATACCCGCACTTACGGATACGGTACAGCCATCATCCAGCTTCAGAACCAACCGGTGGATACTGACGAATTGCATCAAACCATCCAGGAATCGGCCGAAAGAAATGGCGTAGAGGTGCATGCTTTCCACACCGGTCTGATGGAAGACTTGGACTTGGGTACTCCGAACAACAAGCTCATCCAGTTACCTAAGGTGGCTATGCTGGTAGGCCGAGGCATGGGTATTCCGGATAATGGTGAAATTTGGCACATGCTGGACCGCCGTTTCGGCATTCCTCCTACCCTCATCGAGTTCTCTACCTTGCATACCCGCGACTTGAGCAAGTACAATGTCATCATCCTGGCCAACGGTTCGCCTACCGAACAAATCTCGCCGGAAGCCCTCCCGCAGCTGAAGGAATGGGTAGAAAAGGGTGGTACGCTGATTACCACCGGAAGCGCATATCGGGTAACCAACAAGGCGAAGATTACTGACTTCAAGCTCTTGGCTCAAGACAAGAAGAAGGACGACAAGAAGGCAGGCAATGCAGGCATCGAGTACAAGCCTTACCACGACACCGAAAAAACTTCATCCGGCATCGAAGGGGTAATATTCAACTGCCATATTGATATCACTTCACCATTGGGCTATGGCTATGAAAACGCTAACGTAGCCGTAATGAAGAATGGTACAACCGTTATGGACTTCTCGCAAACAAAGGCAAGCAGTCCGATGCAATACACCAAGCAGCCTTATCTCTCGGGATGCGTATCGAAGGAAAACATCGAGCGGATAGCCAACGCTCCTGCTGCCCTCGTAGCGAAGAGCGGAAAGGGTAAAGTCATCTGGTTTGCCGACGATTTGAACTATCGTTCTTACTGGTTCGGCGGTACCAAGATTTTCATGAATGCCGTTTATTTCGGTCAGTTGTATTGATAAATCTTGTGGGTGTGTCATAATATAAATTTAGGCACGGATTACACGGATTTTTTCGCTTTGCTCAACAACTCGTCACGGAAAAATTCATGTAAACACGCACAAAAAACCGTGTTAATCCGTGTAATCCGTGCCTTAAAAGAAGTAGATGCGCGTTTCGACACACCCACCTAAGGGGATTTCTTTTGCAATTCACCCACAAAAAAGGGATGCACCACATGGTACATCCCTTTAATTTTATCCATCAAGCCAACTTACTTAACAGCCGAGATACGGAGCTTGAAGTTATAGCCTTCTTCTACAATCTTGTATTTTTCCATAGTGTCAGGACCGCAAGAAGCATTACCTACACCACGGTACTTAGCATCGAGATGGAGAGTGATGTATGCATCTTTCTTCAATTCGTACATGTGGTTGGTCTTAGCCAAGTGCATGTCATTGTATGGAAGAGCAGAGAAAGCAACATCGCCTTGAGTTTCAATGCGGATACCCTTACCCCAAACAGATTCAGTCAAAGTCAATTCGCGGAGACCTTCACGACCACCCATTGACTGAGGCTTCTGATAGAATACTACCATATCGTCTACAGTTGTTTCGTAGCGACCTACCATACAGTTTTCCTTACGGTCGTTGTAGTTTTCGTAAGGACCGTATGCCCAGTAGTTCACCTTGCGCAAACCAGGGTTGATAGCAGCTACCAAACCTGCACGACGCAATTCCTTAGCCTGCGGAGTGAGCGTTACATCCATATCAACAGTACCATTAGGCAAGAATGTATATGTGATTACCTGGCTTGCCAACTTACCGCCACGAGTAGTCTTCACGATAACAGAACCGCCCTTGCTTGGTACGATTTCGCAAGTACCGATGCTGTCGAGACCATTACCCGGCTTGCAGCTGCGGTC
Organism: Bacteroidaceae bacterium; assembly: GCA_017558175.1. GTDB lineage: Bacteria > Bacteroidota > Bacteroidia > Bacteroidales > Bacteroidaceae > Phocaeicola. The sequence continues at coordinate 1,794 of JAFYWH010000034.1, read as the reverse complement.
GTTTTCAATGTAACGATAGTTGTCGTATACAAAACCATCCTTACCATAAATGATTTCAATACCATCGAGCTTCAACGATGTCATCACACCTGTTTCCTTGCAGAATTCAGCCGCGATAGCCTTGTTGCCCACCTTCAAAGTCTTTTCAGTATTTTCTACAGCGAGCTTTTCAGCCTTCTTGTCTACCTTGATAGTAGCCAATGTAGCCTGACGAGCGTTCAATTCGAACTGAGCCTGAGCCACGAGGTGGTTAGGTGCCGACCATACAGTAGACTTATCTTGATCTGCATAGAGATTGATCATGATTTCTTCACCAGCCTTGATAGCGTTAGCCATCACTACACCTTCGATAGGAAGAGTAACGGTAGCTTCGCCATCCACTTCGATTACCGGCAATGCCTGCTTACCGCTTGCCACGATGTTACCGTTCTTCACGATTTCGTAACGGAGAGTGTGGTCTGCTGTATTGATGAAGTCGTAAGTGTTCTTGATCTTGATGGTAGCTGTATTAGCCTTAGCGTCTACACCTGCCAATTCGAACTTAATCCAAGCTTGAACAGCCTTCACCTGTGCCAACTTCGGAGTCGGCTTGCGGTCAGCAGTAATGATACCGTTCGAGCAGAAGTTACCTTGGTGAGGGCCAGGGAAGTCGTAACCAGTACGCAAGCGACCTTCGTAAGTACCTGCAAGGATTTCATGTGGTTCGTAGATAGCCTGGTCCACCCAGTCCCAAATAGCACCACCTACAGTAGTTGTAGAGCTTTCGATGCTTTCCCAGTATTCCTTCAAGTTACCGATAGCGTTACCCATAGAGTGAGCGTATTCGCAGATGAACATCGGCTTGTCGAATGAGTTCACATACTTGTCCATCCAGTCCATACCCGGGTACATCTTAGAGTACATATCCGAGAAGCGGTTACCACCATATTCCTTACCATCGCGAGTTGATTCGTGGTGAACCGGACGAGGGTCGAGCTTCTTGGCTGCATCGTAGCAAGCCTGGAAGTTGTTACCGCTACCATTTTCGTTACCGAGTGACCAAGAGAAGATACTTGGGTGGTTGCGGTCGCGGAGAATCATACGGTCGATACGGTCAACGAACGAAGGAATCCAAGTCACCATGTCAGAGATTGACTGGTTAGCGTGGTCTTCCAAGTCGGCTTCGTCCATACACCAGAGACCGAAGTAGTCGAACATAGCATACATCTTAGCCGCATTCGGGTAGTGCGATGTACGGATAGTATTGATGTTGTTGCGCTTCATGAGGAGCACGTCTTCCAACATCGATTTTGTAGGGATAGCACGACCATAGAGAGGGTGAGTATCGTGACGGTTCACACCCTTGAAGAATACGCGCTGACCATTTACATAAATGATAGAACCCTTGATTTCGATATGGCGGAAACCATACTTGGTAGAGAATGCCATTTCTTCCTTAACACCTTCGCGTTGGATAACGCTTACAGTATAGAGGTTCGGAGTTTCAGCAGTCCAAGCCTGCAAGCCCTTCAAGTGGAACTTCACGTCTGCCTTTTCGATTTCCTTATCAGCCGAGAAGTTGATAGTCTTAGTAGTTTCTGCCACCAACTTGCCTTGAGGGTCAGTTACCTTTACTACGATTTCCTTCTTACCAGCCAACTTATCGCGGTTGTCGAGTTCGAGTGCAATGTTCATGTCACCTTCCTTGTAACCCAATGCCGGATTGAGGTTAGAAGTAATATAATGGTCGCGTACGCTTACCATCGGTACATTATAGATTGTTACATCGCGGAAGATACCAGACATACGGAACAT
>JAFYWH010000033.1 GCA_017558175.1 Bacteroidaceae bacterium | reverse complement strand
CGCTCTTCGTCGAGCTGCTTGAGGTACTCTACTGTTTGGTTGACCATCTCCTCGCCTCGCGGGTCGGCATGGTTGTACTGGGGGAACAAAGCATAGACTGCTCCCCTTACTTGCAATTTCATTTTATTCATATCTAAAAAAATAACTGGAGCTGCAAAGGAAAGCGAAACGTATGCAATATTGAGGCAGACCTTTGCACTTTTTTAGGGGAAAATGCGATTTTTTTTGCCGTTTTCGGGGGAAAGGGGAAGAAATGAGCTATTTTTGTACACCAACCATTACCTAAAAAGAGAAGCCTATGTCGAACATCATCATTGGTGCGCTGTGCGTGATTTATGGAATATACACGCTGGTGTACAGACAAATCAAGCCCGAGAAATTCACGAAGATGGAGGCCATGCAGCGCGTGTATGGCGAGAAAGCCGGATATGTGGTGCACGTGCTCACCTACTCCGTACTGCCCATTGTGTTGGGAATAGCCTGCCTCGTGCTGTATCTGGTTTACGGAGTGGCTGTGTTCACATCAAGAGATCCGGGCTCGTTGCTCGGCTAAAACTACCCGCTTTCTGCCCCGAACGGCACTTTTCTTTGCACACTTCTTGTGTAATTGTGCAAATCTTTATACCTTTGCAGCCGTTTTCAAAAAAAGGAGTGGGGGCGAGAAAATAAAAGCCACACCCCACCCCAATAAGGTAAAAGTAAGGTAAAAAGAGAATGAAACTGAAAGACAGAATAGTGCTGATTACCGGTGGAGCATCGGGAATCGGACGGATTATGGGCGAAATCGCCCTCAAGAAGGGTGCATCGGCATTGGTTATTTGGGACATCAACCAGGAGAATATCGATGCAACAATCGGCGAGCTGAAAGCGTTTGGTAAGGTGGCGGGCTACCGCGTGGATGTATCGAACTACGACACGGTGGCCGAAAGCTATGCCCAAGTAAAGAGCGAGGTGGGCGATGTGGATATCCTCATCAACTGCGCAGGTATCATCACCAGCAACAAGACATTCGACCTCTGCTCGGCCGAAGAGATGGACCGCACCATCAAGGTGAACACGCTGGCACCCATGTACGTGGCACGACAGGTGCTGCCCGACATGATTGCACGCAACAGCGGACACATCTGCAACATTGCCTCGGCCGGAGGCATGCTGCCGAACCCGAAGATGAGCATCTACTCGGCCAGCAAATGGGCGGCTGTGGGATGGTCGGACTCGGTTCGCATCGAGCTGAAGGAAATGAAGAGCCAGGTGCGCGTAACCACCATCTGCCCGTACTTCATCACCACCGGCATGTTCGACGGGGTGAAGTCGAAGGTGTTCCCGCTGCTCAAGCCGCAGGAAGTGGCCGAGCGCATCATCCGCGCCATCGAGGGCAACAAGAAGATGCTGATGCTCATGAAGTGGATTCCGCAACCGCATCACTTCATCCGCCTCTTGCAGGTGCTGCCGATGAACGTGTTCGACTGGCTGATGAGCGACGTGCTGGGCATCTATCACGCAATGGACAATTTTACAGGAAGAAAGAAATGAATATAGAGAATACCCCGAAGCAGGAAATCAAGCAGATAGTAGAGGCTCAGAGAGCGTTTTTCCGTAGCGGCGAGACCTTGAGCCTGAAGTACCGCCAGCGGGCGCTGTGTGCCCTCTCGAAGGCCATGAAGCAATGGGAAAGCCGCATAGCCGAAGCCCTCTGGAAAGACCTGCACAAGAGCTACGAAGAGGCTTACCTCACCGAGCTGAGCATCGTGCTGGGCGAGATTGACAACCACCTGCATCACCTGAGCCGATGGACGGCCCCGAAGCGTGTGGGCACTCCGCTGAAGATGATGCCTTCGCAAAGCAAGGTGGTGGCCGAACCGCTGGGCTGCACGCTCATCATGGCTCCGTGGAACTACCCGGTGCAGCTGCTGCTGAACCCGCTGGTAGGCGCCATTTCGGCCGGATGTACGGCGGTGCTGAAGCCGTCGCCCTACGTGCCGCACGTGTCGAAGGTCATCGAGGAGATGATCAGGGAGACCTTCGCACCCGAATACATAGCCGTGGTGCAGGGCAACCGCGATGTGAACACGGCCCTCTTGGAAGAGCGATACGACTTGATATTCTTCACCGGCAGTCCGCAGTTGGGCCGTACGGTGATGCGTGCCGCTTCCGAAAACCTCACGCCGGTGGTATTGGAACTGGGTGGCAAGAGCCCTTGCATTGTCGATAAGGATGCGAACATCGGCATGGCTGCCCGACGGATTGCTTGGGGAAAGAGCCTCAACGCGGGGCAGACTTGCATTGCGCCCGATTACCTCTTGGTGCATGCCGACATCAAGGACCAGCTCATCGCTGCCCTGAAGAAGGAATTCACCCTCTTGCTGGGCGAGCAGCCGAAGCAGGCGAAGCACTTCGTACGCATTGTGAACGAGCGCGCGTTCGACCGCCTCGTGGGCTACATCCAAGGGGCCAACGTGGTGATGGGTGGCGACACCGACCGCTCGGAGCGTTACATCTCTCCTACCATCATCGACCCGGTAGATGTGAACAGCCCCATCATGCAAGAAGAAATCTTCGGTCCGATCTTCCCGGTAGTGACCTTCCAGAGCACCGACGAAGCCATCCGCTTCGTGGTGGAGAGAGAGAAGCCATTGGCCCTGTACTACTTCAGCGAGAGCAAGCAGCGCATCCGTAAGGTGCTGAAACACACCTCGTCGGGCGGATGCTGCATCAACGATACCATCATGCACATAGCCAACGAGAAGCTACCTTTCGGCGGTGTGGGCGCATCGGGCATGTCGGCCTACCACGGCAAGGAGTCGTTCCGTGTGTTCTCGCACTACCGCGCCGTAGTGACCACTACCACGCTCATCGACCTCCCCTTCCGCTACATGCCGTACAAGTTCTTCAAGTGGGTGAAGGGGTTGCTGTAGTCTCGCAAGCAATTATGCGGGGATAGCATATTAAATTAGGCACGGATTTCGCGGATTAACACGGATAAAGTTTATGTAAACATACACTTTAAAACCGTGAAATCCGTGTAATCCGTGCCTAAAAAAAGAGTTTTCAGTTTTCTATATTCAGTTTATTGCACTGCTTGCAAGTTGTTCTCGGCCACGATGGTGCGCAGAGTCGATCCGTCGTCTATGTTGCCGATGTAGCGGGTGAGCACGCGAATCTTGTCGCCATGGCCCGCAGCCACAAGGTCCTTGATGGAGTTGCCCACGCAATAGTCGCCGCAGAGACCTGCCACGTAGATTTCCTCAATACCCTTCTCTTCAATCATCGCCAGGAGCTTCTTGGCACTCGCCTCGTTGGCCAGGATGGAGTATTCGTCCACCGCCACATTGTCGCCCTTGGTCAAGACCGGAGCATCGGCTTGGTGCTTCTTAACCGCCTCGAGCACAGGCTGGTAGATGGATGCGCCCTCGGTATGCTGCACGCAGTGCGCTGGCCAGATGCCGCCGTGTTCCTTGAACGAGGAATGGTCGGCCGGATGGTGGTCGGCTGTCATGACAATGGCATCGAACTTGCCCTCAGGCTGGTCGGCGATATACTGGGCGAGGCCGTCCATCACGGCTGGAGCGCCGTCTACCGCCAGCGAACCGGTAATGAAATCGTACTGCACATCCACGAGCAACAGCATGCTCTTGGCCGATTCAGACTTTTGCGAAGGTTGGCAAGCACACATCATTGCCACCCCTGCGAGTAATAACATCTTGATTGCTTTCATCTTCTTGTTTGTTTATAAATTTATTCCGCAAATATATGTATTTTTCATTAAATGCAAAGCGGATAAGGCTGAAAATCATGCATCGGGCTGCAACAAGGGGGTAAAAAGAAGCGGGTGCGCTCCGTAGAACACATCCGCTTCCCTAAACTTAATACAAACTTCGTAAAATCTCTAAGTTTACACAAAGGGAAAATAACAAGGGGGGGTATTCACATACGCCCCTTGCAATGATCAAATCAAATTCTCATCCTATAACAAATTTGTCATTTTATTTACCCATTCCTAACCTTAAAAAACATTTAACTGTTTTTAGCCATAAATCTAACGATGGCGCAAAGGTAGTATAAAATTCGAGATATACACAAGAAAAAAGTTACTTTTTTTAAGCAAATCATCTTATTTTTCTTCAGACTATCACTCATCCTGTTTACACTTGTAAAGATTTAGCAAACTATTTGTCGGCTTCGCATCGGTTGTTTCCGGCCTCATCCGCAGCCCGTGTACTCAGTGTACTCAGTATTCAGTAGCCATAGAGAATGCCCGAATATGCATAGAAATAGTTAGAATTATATATATATAATTCTAAACTTTTATTACCGGGTTTCTGCATAAAAATCTTCTATCCGAGTACTGAGTACGGTGAGTACGCCCACACCCCGAACCGAGGCGTTGAAGCGCTTCCGTGCAAGGATATTCACACTTTATGCAAAGCGTGGAAATGTTTCAAAATTCCTCCCTTTTTCTCCCCCAATGCTTGACATCGCATTTCTGAGGTGGTATCTTTGCAGTGTCATTCTAACTCACCACAGAGGGCACACCCTCTCTAATCCCCCTTGCGAAGGGGGCCAGGGGGATGTTCCAGCAGGCTTGTGCTCCTTAGTGCATACTACATCCCCCTACCCCCTTGATTAAGGGGGATTATTCCAACATGCTGCACCCCCCGAGATCCTTCGTCGCTAAAGCTCCTCTGGATGACAGAATGCAATGAAAAAAGGATGACAACAATGAAGAAAATGAAAATAATCCGTGCAACTCTGTGTACTCTGTGGTGCAAAAAAAAACATTAACTAACCTAAAACCAACTAAACTATGTCAAGATCAGTAACCTATTCAGTAGTTCCGCGTCGTAACCCATCCGAGAAAGGCACCCCACCGAAGTTTTATGCTCAGGCTCAAGCCCGTGGCGACATCAACCTGCGCGAAATGGCCGAGCGAATCCAGAGCTCGTGTACCGTAAACAAGGCCGATGTGTATGCCGTGCTCGTAGCCTTGGAAGATGTGGTAGCCGAAGCGCTTCAGAACGGCGAAATCGTCCGCTTGGGCGACCTCTGCACCCTTCAAGTCTCGCTCAACGGCAAGGGAGCCCTCACCGAGGAAGACTACACCGAAGCCCTCATCAAGCGAGCGAAAATCAACTTCCGCCCCGGCCGCGTGCTTGCCAACGCCCTCGCATCGCTCACCTTCTCGAAGGTAGCCGTGAAGTACAGCAAAGATGCCTCTGCCGAAGACGAGGAAATGGGTGAGGAAGAGTAATTGACTCACCACGGAGGGCACACCCTCTAATCCCCCTTGCGAAGGGGGCCAGGGGGATGTTCCAGAAGCTTGTACTCCTTAGTGTATGCTACATCCCCCTACCCCCTTGATTAAGGGGGATTATTCCAACAAGCTATGCCCCCGAGATCCTTCGTCGCTAAAGCTCCTCTGGATGACAGAATGCTATGAAAAAAAAGGATGACAATAAGCGATGAAAATAAAACTCCGTGATAATCTGTGTAATCTGTGGTGCAAAAAAACATCAACCATTAAAAATTAAAGCTATGCCAAACAAAGACCTTTGGAGTAAAATCCTGAACATCGTAATCACCGTACTCACTGCCATCGCCACCACTTTCGGCGTAACCTCGTGCATGTAACGCCAGCCTCCCCCGAGGCCGGGCGAGCAGAAACAAAAAACAGCCAAGCCATTGATTACCAATAGCTTGACTGTTTTTCGCGTACGCCCTATGAGAATCGAACTCATATCGTCGGAACCGGAATCCGGTATTCTATCCATTGAACTAAGGGCGCAGTAAACCCATATTTTGCGGTGCAAAAGTACCCATAATCTTTGTATCTTCCTAACAAATTCGAAGAAAAATATTCCACACACCCCACTCAGACAGCCCACAGACCGCTTTTCGAACAAAATGAAAACAAAAACACAGATTTTGTTAGCAATATAACAAATAATTTCTATATTTGCAGCCAATTGAAATTAAAACTAAAGAAGAGAATGAGCTATCTGATAAAACCAGCAAACTATAAGCCCCTGCTCGATTTGAAGCAAACCGAACTGGGTATCAAGCAGATAAAGGACTTTTTCCAGCAGAACCTCTCGTCCGAGCTGCGCCTGCGCCGTGTCACCGCACCCCTCTTCGTACTGAAGGGCATGGGTATCAACGACGACCTCAACGGGGTGGAACGCGCCGTATCCTTCCCCATCAAGGACCTGGGCGACGCACAAGCCGAAGTGGTACACTCGCTGGCCAAGTGGAAACGACTCACCCTGGCCGAATACAGCATTGAGCCCGGCTACGGCATCTACACCGACATGAACGCCATCCGCGCCGACGAGGAGCTGGGCAACCTGCACTCGCTCTACGTGGACCAGTGGGACTGGGAACGATCCATCACCGCCGAAGAGCGCACCGTGGACTTCCTCAAGCAGATCGTGACACGCATCTACTCGGCCATGCGACGCACCGAATACATGGTGTGCGAAATGTATCCGCAAATCAAGCCCTTCTTGCCCAAGAGCATCCACTTCATACACGCCGAAGAGCTGATGCAGCGCTACCCCGACCTCACCTCGAAGGAACGCGAGCATGCCATCACGAAGGAATACGGAGCCGTGTTCATCATCGGCATAGGCTGCAAGCTGAGCAACGGCGAGAAGCACGACAACCGTGCACCCGACTACGATGACTACAGCACCATCGACCCTGCCACCGGCCTCGCCGGACTGAACGGCGACCTCCTGATTTGGGACGACGTGCTCGACCGCTCCGTAGAACTCTCGTCCATGGGTATCCGTGTAGACAAGGAAGCCCTCCTTCGCCAGCTCGCCCTGAGCGGACAGGAACACCGCAAGGAGCTGTACTTCCACAAGCGCCTGCTCGACGGCTCCCTGCCCCTCTGCATCGGCGGCGGTATCGGCCAGTCGCGCCTCTGTATGCTCTATCTGCAGAAGGCCCACATCGGCGAAATCCAAGCCAGCATCTGGCCCGAAGACATGCGCCGCGAATGTGCCGAATGGGGCATGCCGCTGATTTAACACCCCTCTCTGCATAGAGAACATGAATGTGTACCATCCTATAAATTAGGCACGGATTACACGGATTTTTACGGATATAGTTGATGTAAACATACACTAAAACCGTGTTAATCCGTGAAATCCGTGCCTTTAGAATATGTGCTCACGCTTTTCGACACCACTTGTACCCCACAGATATATTCCCCCCATTATTTGCCCATCCCAAAAAAATCTTCTATCTTTATACCCTTAAAAAGGAAAAGACCATGAATGTACAGATAGAAGAAAGTTGGAAACAACAGCTTGAACCCGAATTCGCGAAGGATTACTTCGTTCGGCTCACCGATTTCGTGCGCGAAGAATACCGCACGAACACCATCTATCCGCCGGGCAAACTCATCTTCAATGCCTTCAACCTCTGTCCGTTCCACCAAGTCAAGGTGGTCATCATCGGGCAAGACCCCTACCACGGACCGGGACAAGCTCACGGACTCTGCTTCTCTGTGAACGACGGAGTGGCATTCCCGCCCTCCCTGCAGAACATCTTCAAGGAAATCAAGAGCGATTTAGGAACCGAGATACCCACCACCGGCAACCTTACCCGATGGGCCCAGCAAGGCGTGCTCATGCTCAACGCCACCCTTACCGTGCGCGCACATCAGGCAGGCTCGCACCAGCGCAAGGGCTGGGAGGAGTTTACCGATGCAGCCATCCGCACCCTGGCCAACGGACGCGAACACCTGGTGTTCATCCTCTGGGGAGCCTATGCGCAGAAGAAGGGAGCCTTCATCGACCGCACGAAGCACCTCGTGCTGGCATCCGCCCACCCGTCGCCCCTCTCGGCCTACAACGGATTCTTCGGCAACAAACATTTCAGCCGTGCCAACGATTATTTAGTGGAACATGGGGAATCGCCCATTAATTGGTAAGAACTATGAGTGACAGCAAATACATCTCCATACAGGGAGCAAAGGTGAACAACCTCAAGAACATCAGCGTGGACATACCGCGCGGCAAGCTGGTGGTAGTCACCGGCCTGTCGGGTTCGGGCAAGTCCTCCCTGGCATTCGATACCCTCTACGCCGAAGGCCAGCGCCGCTACGTGGAAAGCCTCAGCAGCTACGCCCGCCAGTTCCTGGGCCGCATGAGCAAGCCCGAGTGCGACTTCATCAAGGGCATCCCGCCCGCCATCGCCATCGAGCAGAAAGTATCGAGCCGCAACCCACGCTCCACCGTGGGAACATCTACCGAGATTTACGAATACCTGCGTCTGCTCTTCGCCCGCGTGGGCAAGACCTACTCGCCCGTGAGCGGACAGCTGGTAAAGAAACATACCGCCGAAGACATAGTGCAGTGCATGCTCTCCTTCCCGCAAGGCACCAAGTTCATGGTGCTGGCACCCATCGTGCCCCGCGAAGGACGCACCCTCATGGAGCAGCTCGACATAGACATGAAGCAGGGCTTTGCCCGCGTGGAAGTGAACCGCCAGGTAATGCGCATCGAGGACTACCTGATGCAGCTCCAGGCCGAAGGCGAGGGCAAGAAGGCCAACGTATGCCTGCTGATAGACCGCATGACGGCCGACACCGACCAGGCCACCATGAGCCGGCTCACCGACTCGGCCGAGACGGCCATGTACGAGGGCGACGGCACCTGCATGCTGCGCTTCATGTGCGAAGATGGGGGCACACAGCTCTTTACCTTCAGCACCAAGTTCGAGGCCGACGGCATCACCTTCGAGGAGCCGAGCGACCAGATGTTCTCGTTCAACTCACCCATCGGCGCCTGCCCCGAGTGCGAGGGCTTTGGCCGTGTGATAGGCATCGACGAGCAGCTGGTCATCCCCAACCGCGCCCTCTCCGTGTACGATGGAGCCGTGGTGTGCTGGCGTGGCGAGAAAATGGGCGAATGGCTGCAGGAGTTCCTCCGCGAGGCTCCGGCGCACAACTTCCCCATCTTCACCCCTTACTATGAGCTTACCCAGGAGCAGAAGGACTACCTGTGGCACGGACCGCGCGAAAAGGTATGCATAGACTCCTTCTTCAAGATGCTGGAAGAGAACCAATACAAGATTCAGTACCGCGTAATGCTGGCCCGCTACCGCGGAAAGACCGTGTGCCCAACCTGCCACGGCACCCGCCTGAAGAAGGAAGCCAGCTACGTGAAGGTAGGCGGACGCTCCATCTCCGAGCTGGTGGACTTGCCTATCCACGACCTCAAGGAGTTCTTCCTCCACCTCGAGCTGAACGAGCACGATGCCGCCATAGCGCACCGCATCCTGACCGAGATAAACAGCCGCATCCAGTTCCTCGAAGATGTGGGCTTGGGATACCTCACCCTGAACCGACTGAGCAACTCGCTCTCGGGCGGTGAGAGCCAGCGCATCAACCTGGCCACTTCGTTGGGAAGCAGCCTGGTAGGTTCGCTCTACATCCTCGACGAGCCGAGCATCGGCCTCCATAGCCGCGATACCGACCGCCTCATCAAGGTGCTCCGCCAGCTGCAGCAATTAGGCAACACCGTGGTGGTGGTAGAGCACGACGAGGAAATCATCCGCTCGGCCGACTACATCATCGATATCGGTCCGAATGCCGGACGCCTGGGTGGCCAAATCGTCTACCAAGGCGACATGAACGACCTCCAGAAGGGCAGCGACAGCCACACCGTGCGCTATCTGCTGGGCGAAGAAACCATCGACCCTCCGGTAGCCCACCGTCCGTGGAACAACTACATCGAAGTGAAGGGTGCCCGCGAGAACAACCTCAAAGGCATCGACGTGCGCTTCCCGCTGAACGTCATGACCGTGGTAACCGGCGTGAGCGGCTCGGGCAAGAGTACCCTGGTGCGCGATGTGTTCTACAAGGCCCTGAAGCGCGAATACACCGAGAGCACCGAACGCCCGGGCGAGCATCTCTCGCTGGAAGGCGACATCAAGATGGTGAAAGACATTGAGTTCGTAGACCAGAACCCTATCGGCAAGTCGTCGCGAAGCAATCCGGTGACCTATGTCAAGGCCTACGACGAAATCCGCAAGCTCTATGCCGCACAGCCATTGGCCAAGCAGCTGGGCTTCTCGGCCGGCTATTTCTCGTTCAACACCGAGGGTGGCCGCTGCGAGGAATGCAAGGGCGAGGGCACGGTAACGGTAGAAATGCAGTTCATGGCCGACTTGGTATTGGAGTGCGAATCGTGCCACGGCAAGCGCTTCAAGCCCGAGACTCTGGAAGTGAAGTTCCAGGACAAGAGCATCTACGACATCCTGCAGATGACCGTGAACCAGGCCGTAGAATTCTTTACCGAGCACAAGCAGCCCAAGATTGTGAAGAAGCTCCTCCCGTTGCAGGAAGTGGGCTTGGGCTATGTCAAGCTGGGGCAATCGTCGTCTACCCTCTCGGGTGGCGAGAACCAGCGCGTGAAGCTGGCCTATTTCTTGAGCATCGAGAAGGCATCGCCTACCATCTTCGTGTTCGACGAGCCTACCACCGGCCTGCACTTCCACGACATCAAGAAGCTGCTCGAAGCCTTCGACTCGCTCATCGGCCGCGGACACACCATCGTCATCATCGAGCACAACCTCGATGTAGTGAAGTGTGCCGACCATGTCATCGACCTCGGCCCCGATGGCGGCGACCGCGGAGGCAACCTCGTGATAGCCGGCACACCGGAAGAAGTGGCCCAATGCGAAGCCTCGTACACCGGACACTTCCTGAAAGAAAAATTGAGTTGAACCAATACAAGAAAAATTACATACGCATGAAAAAGACATTCCAAAAACTTGCATCCGTCTTCGTGCTGGGCATCGCCCTGCTGACTGCATGCAACGAAGCTCCTCCAGTAATCAAGGATGCTTCCATCTTGCCTATCCCGGTAAGTCTGAAGCAAGACACCACTTGTTTCGTACTTGCCAAGAGTACCACCATCGGCATCAACGACCCGCAGCTGAAACCGGCTGCCGAGTATCTGGCCAAGATTCTCTCGCCGGCTACCGGATACAGCTTCAAGGTTACAGAGGGTGAAGGAAACATCAACTTGGGTATCGGCACCATCGAAGGTGCAGCAGATGCCTACACATTGGTTTCCAACCCAGAGGGCGTAAGCATCACCGGTAACACCTACAGAGGCGTCATTGCCGGTATCCAGTCGCTCCGCCAGCTCTTCCCGGCCGAAATCGAAGCAGACAAGAAGGTAAGCGGCATGAGCTGGGGCATTCCTTCGGTACAGATTCAGGATGCGCCTCGCTTTGGCTGGCGTGGCTTGATGCTCGACGTATCGCGCCACTTCTACACCAAGGAAGAAGTCATGGAGCTGCTCGACCTCATGGCACTCTACAAGATGAACAAGTTCCACTGGCACCTCACCGACGACCAGGGCTGGCGACTTGAAATCAAGCAATACCCGCTCCTCACCGAAAAGGGTGCTTGGCGCAAGTTCAACAACCACGACCGCGACTGCATAAAGTATGCTACCGAACAAGACAATCCGGACTACGAAATACCGGCCGACAAGTTGCAGATAGTAGAAGGCGACACGCTCTATGGCGGTTTCTACACCCAGGAAGATGTGAAGGAAGTCATCGCCTACGCACAGGTACGTGGCATCGACATCATCCCTGAACTCGACATGCCGGGCCACATGCTGGCTGCCGTAAGCAACTACAACGGGATATCTTGCTTCGAAGAAACCGGTTGGGGTTCTACCTTCTCTTCTCCGGTGTGCCCGGGCAAGGATTCGGCACTCGAATTCTGCAAGAACGTGTACACCGAGCTCATCGAACTCTTCCCTTATGAATACGTGCACATTGGCGGCGACGAAGTGGAAAAGACCAACTGGAAGAAATGCCCGGACTGCCAGGCCCGCATGAAGGAACACGGACTGAACTCCGAAGAAGAACTTCAGGCATGGTTCATCCACGAGATGGAACACTTCTTCAACTCAAAGGGCAAGAAGATGATCGGTTGGGACGAAATCATTGAAGGCGGATTGTCTGAAACGGCTACCGTCATGTGGTGGCGCAGCTGGGCGAAGCTCGCTCCAAGCCAGACTACCGGACAGGGCAACGATCTGATCTTCACCCCGAACGCACCGTTCTATCTGGACTACACACAAGACAAGAAGTCTGTTCTGAACATCTATAACTACGAACCGATGAAGGAAGTGCCCGATGCCGACAAGCAGCACCTCGTGAAGGGTGTGCAAGGCAACATCTGGTGCGAATGGATTCCGAGCCGCGAACGCATGCACTACATGACTGCTCCGCGCATGCTTGCCATTGCCGAGTTGGGTTGGAGTGCCAACGACCGCAAGGACTGGAACGACTTCCAAGTCCGCATGGCCGACCAGTTCAGCCGCCTCAACGTGATGGATATCCAGTATCGCATCCCCGACCTCGAAGGCTTTATGAAGAACAACGTGTTCATCGGCGAGAAGAAGGTGGAAATCACTTGTCTGGACCCTACAGCCAGCATCCACTACACCACCGACGGCAGCACACCTACCCTCGAATCGCCTAAGTACGACGGCAACCTGGTACTGACTGAGACTACCGACCTCACCCTCCGCGTGTTCCGCCCATCGGGCAAGCGCTCGGACATCGTGAAGGCTCATTACGAGAAGACCGAATACACTCCGGCCACTACGGCTGCTCCAAGCAATCCGGGCTTGAAGGCCACTTGGCACGACTTCAAGGGCCGCAAGTGTGCCGACATTGCTGCCGCTCCGGTGAAGAAGACTTATCGCGTAGAAGATGTAACCATCCCTCGTGATGTGAAGTCGTACATCATCGGCTTGATCTACAAGGGCTACATCAACATTCCGGAAGACGGTGTCTACTCCTTCTTCTTGAGTTCTGACGACGGTAGCATGCTCTACATCGACGGCAAGGAAGTGATAGACAACGACGGCCTCCACGCTCCAGGCGAGGTAACCGGCCAGGCAGCCTTGAAGAAGGGCTATCACCCGATTGAGGTGCAATACTTCGACCACGGTGGCGGCTCCATCAACCTCAAGGTTTGCAACAGCAACGGAAAGGAAATGCCATTCACTTATCTATATGCGCATTAAAAAAAGTAAGGGGAAACCGGTTTGGCTTCCCCTTTTCTTTTGTCACTTCTTGTACGTTTCTTCTATTTCCTTGTTCCGCTGCTCCATGCGCTTCTCCTTCAGGCGGAGCACATACCACAACAATCCGATAATGACATACGAAAAACCGAACGTAACCCACTTTTCCGTATCGCTCACTTCCGAGTTCTTCGGGAGGAAATAAATGGCCATGCCTGTGGTATAGACCAACAAAGCCAATGGCATCCAGGTAGATTTCTTAAACTTTCTCATAAGCGTTTCTATGTTTTTTCTTAAACCAAACGATAAACCATACCTGTGCTGAATGCAAGTGCAAATGTTATCATTTTATTTTCGTTTTAATGGTCGCAAAAATAACGAATTAATCCATTACTTATTATCTTTGCCGCCAAATTTACCATACATGCGAACATTTTTAATCATACTACTCATATCTTTGCTTGGCTCCATACACGCGGCAGCCCAGCCCAAGCACGAAATCCGCGCCACCTGGATCACCACTTTGGGAGGCATGGACTGGCCCCGACAGAAAGCCACCAGCGCCGAAGGCATCCGCCAACAGAAGCAGGAGCTGTGCCAAATTCTCGACCAGCTAAAGGAAGCGAACTTCAACACGGTGCTGCTTCAGACCCGCCTCCGTGGAGACCTGATCTATCCGTCGGCCATCGAGACTTTCCCCGAATCCTTGACCGGCCGCACCGGACGCGATCCGGGCTACGACCCGTTGGCCTTCGCCATCGACGAGTGTCACAAGCGAGGCATGGAACTCCATGCATGGATAGTGACCATTCCGGCCGGCAACAACCGACAGGTCAAGCTCTTGGGCAAGCACTCCATTGTGCGCAAGAACCGCAAGATATGCAAGCAGCACGAAGGTGCCTGGTACCTCGACCCAGGCCATCCCGAAACAGCCGATTACCTGGCCAGCATCGTGCGCGAAATCGTGACCCGCTACGATGTAGACGGGGTACACTTCGACTACATCCGCTATCCGGAGAACGCCCGCCGTTTCCCCGATACGGACACCCATCGCAAATATGGCAAGGGCAAGGACCTGAAGCAATGGCGCAGGGAAAACATCACCTCCATCGTGCGTCGCCTCCATACCGAAGTAAAGCAACTGAAGCCGTGGGTAAAGGTGAGCAGCTCGCCTGTGGGTAAACACCGCGACACCAGCCGCTATTCTTCCTACGGATGGAATGCCTACGAAACGGTGCATCAGGATGCACAAGGCTGGATGAAGGAAGGTATCCACGATGCCCTCTTCCCCATGATGTATTTCAAGGACAACCACTTCTACCCCTTCGCCCTCGACTGGAAGGAGAACGACCACGGCCGTTGGGTAGTGCCTGGTTTGGGCATCTATTTCCTCTCGCCCCGCGAGCGCAACTGGCCTCTGGACGAAGTGAGCCGACAGCTCTTCTTCACCCGTCAGCAAAGCTTGGCCGGCCATGCCTACTTCCGCAACAAGTTCCTCTTGGACAATGTGAAAGGCATCCTCACCGAACTGAAGACAGAGTTCTATACTGCTCCGGCCTTGGTTCCGCCCATGGTGTGGCAAGACAGCATCGCCCCTACCGCACCTGCATCGCCGGTATACGAATCATTACCCGACGGCAGCATCAAATTGGCATGGAGCGCATCGAAGGACAATCACGACCTGCCGGTGGTATATCACCTCTATGCATCGAGCATCTATCCGGTGGATACGGACAATGCACAGAACCTCCTCATCACCCATTTGAAGGAGAATGAAATCCGCTTGGACAGCAAGTATGGAGAGCTGTTTTTCGCCGTCACCTCGGCCGACCGATATGGCAACGAGAGTGCTCCTTTGGCGCTGAACGAAGCTTCCGAAATCGACATCCCTATCCTGAACCAAGGGGACAAGATGACGCTTCCGGAGCTTGCGAACATTCAAAATATCCTTATCTGCAACCACCTGGGCGAGACCATCTCGAAGGTGATGTATCATCGGGAGATTTCCCTGGAATTGCTACCCGAAGGATTCTACCTGGTGTATGCGCAAGACAAGGATGAAGACAAGACTTTGGTAGGGACAATACTGAAGTAAAAGAAGAGACAGTTGTCTATTAAGACTATCCCTACCTCCAATTCCCAGATATTAAGAATTACCGAGAAAAGTATTATTGATTATCAACCACTTAGCAATACAGCATTAAGACTTTTAATATCCCCAACCATTCGGATTAAGACACCTTTCATGCCTAACTTTGTGCTACAGAATCAAAAAAAACAAAGACGCATGAAAAGTAAAGTTATCATGATGTTGATGCTGCTTATAGCAAGCATCCAAGCGTATACTCAAACCATCAGCGGAAGGCTGGTGGACGAGCAAAACCAACCGTTGCAATATGCCAACATAGTATTATTATCCTTACCCGACTCCACCTTCGTTTCGGGCACAATCTCCGATGAAATGGGCGATTTCCGTCTTTCGAAGGACGAAAAAGGAAAACTTGTCCGTATCTCATCGGTGGGTTACAACACCCTTTATAAAGAGGTAGCGGAAAGCCTGGGCATTATCCCGATGAAACCCGATGCCCAACTGCTGGGCGAAGTGGTGGTGAAGGCCAACCTGCCCGTAACTCGTGCCAAAGGTGATGCCATGGTAACGAACGTAACCGGTACCATCCTGGAAAAAGCTGGGAATGCCAATGACCTGCTCGACAAGATTCCGAACGTAAGTGCTGGAGGAGGAAGTGTAAACGTATTCGGAAGCGGACAGGCAGAGGTCTATATCAATGGACGGAAGATGCGGAATGCCTCGGAACTGGAGCAACTTTCATCGGACAACATCAAGTCGGTGGAAGTGGTACACACTCCCGGTGCCCGATACGATGCCGAGGTAAAGGCCGTAGTTCGCATCCTCACCAAGAAGCCGCAGGGCGAGGGATTTGGATTCAACAACATCACTTCCACCAACTATAAGTGGGACTGGTCGTTCAACGAACAGTTCGATTTCAATTACCGCAAGGGAGGCTTCGACTTGGGTGGCACACTCTTCGGTAGCAGTTCGAAAGGAAAGCAGAAGAAAACACTTATCCAGCATAGTTACTTGGAAAACCATTGGATGCAAGACTCGTATAGCGACCAAAAGTTCACGACTCAAAACATGACCGCCATGCTTTCTGCCAACTATATGCTGAATGCCAATCATTCCTTCGGTGTCCGTTATCGGTTCGACCGTACTCCAAAGTCCGATTTTGGTTTCCCTATGCTAACCGAGGTGACTCGTGACGGAGAATTCTTCGAAACCAGCGAAATGACTTCGATACAAAAGCGACAATCCACCAATCATCAGCTTAACCTTTATTATAATGGGAAGGTGAAGAACTGGAACATCGACTTCAATGCCGACGGGATGTGGGGTTATACCCATCAGAACGATTGGGCGGATGAAAGCATCCGAAGCGTAGAGGGCGACGAGGAGGTAACTGTGACTTCGCATAGCCGGAAGGAGAACTCGCTTTATGCTGCCAAGCTGATTCTTTCGCATCCGTTGGCAGGCGGACAACTTTCCTTCGGAAGCGAATACACCTATGCCCAACGCGTTAACGGATATGAGAACCTAGAAGGCATCCTGAACGATGACGATAGCGAAATCACGGATAACGGCATTTCCGTCTTTGCCGAGTACGCCCGTCGTTTCGGCAAGGCACAGGCACAAGCCGGAATCCGCTATGAGCATATCACTTCCGACTATTATGAATACGGCAAGAAGGTGGACGAGCAGAGCCGCAAGTACGATCACTTCTTCCCTTCGCTCGCTCTCTCCACCACCCTCGGCAAGGTACAGATGCAGTTGGCTTATCGGGCAAGCATCAAGCGTCCTACGTACTGGAACCTGCGGAGCAACATTCTCTATGCCAACCGCTATACTTACGAGACGGGGAATCCATTGCTTCAACCCACCACCATTCAATCACTTTCGTTGAATACAGTATATCGGTGGGTGATGCTTTCATTCAGCTATAATCATTACAAGAACGATCATACCAATTATGTCCGTGCTTATTCGGAAGAGAATCCTACCATCGGCTTATTGACGCATGAGCACATAGACCCTTACAATCATCTCAGTGCATCGCTGATGCTTTCGCCTGTCATCGGGAAATGGACGCCTCGTTGGGGTGTGCAAGTGCAACGATATGATTGCAAAGTAGATACTCCACAAGGAGTGGAAACGTTCGACAATCCGTCGGCCACTCTTTCGTGGAGAAATACGGTGAAGTTCACCGATAGCTTTTGGCTGAATGCCGATGCTTACTATCAGACAAAGGGGCAAGTAGCGAATGCAGAAAGATTAGTGGACTATTGGTATATGAACCTCAGCCTCTACAAGGGTTTTATGAACAACCGGATGAGCCTGCAATTCCAAGTGTCCGACCTTTTCAATACCCGGAAGAGCCACATCCTTATGTATAGCGGTCTTCGCACCATGGAGTTGGATGATGAGCTGCGCCAAACCATCAGCCTCACCTTCCGCTACAAGTTCAACCCTACCAAGAGCAAGTACAAAGGTACGGGAGCCGGACAAAGCCAGAAAGCAAGAATGTAAACACGAGCAGCAATCATAAATTCTCTCTTTTCGTGTCATTCTGAACGAAGTGAAGAATCTGTTTACATTTACTTAATGTTTTCAGATCCTTCGCGCTGCTCAGGATGACACGATATATTTATCTACTTTTTCTTTTTCTCATTCACATAAAAACAACTATCTTTGTTCCTAACTAACAAAAGGAACCATGAAACACATAGTCCCACTCCTGATAGCTCTCCTGCTGACCATGACAGGATGCCACCGCCCTACAACAAGTGAACTCTGCACCGAACTTCAACGGGCAGAAGCCTTGATGTATCCTCACCCCGACAGTGCCTTGCATATACTTCAAACGATGGATGTGCCGGGGGATGAACTGAATCGGGCTACTTGGGCTTTGTTTACTACGCAAGCGAAGTATAAGCTCTATCAGACGCAAAGCGATTCGTTGATAAACATCGCCTTACCTTATTTCTTGGAGAATGGAGATGCACAACGGAAGGCATTGGCTTTATATTATAAGGCTTCGCTTTACAAAGAACATAAAGAAATTGAGAAAGCGCAAGAATTCTATTATCAAGCCATAAAAGAAGTAGAAAAAACGGAAGATTACGTTTTGGGGCATTTGATTTATGCCGGTTTAGGAGGTTTATATTTATATAGAGATTTAATAGATTATGCAAAAGAAGCATACAATAAAGCTTATGACTATGCTCAAAAATCAAAAAATAAAAAGTTGGAGGGTGCATCCTTAATTTATTTGGGAAGGGCATATGAAAATATTGGTCAAACAGATAGAGCAATAGATTTATATAAGCAAGCCTCTGTATTTTTGTCAGACATCAATGAATATAAAATGCAGGCAAGTGTTTTAAATGATTTAGCTTGTATCTTAAATCGCAATCAGGAATATAAACTAGCTTTATTTTATGCGAAAGAATCTATGGAGTTACGTAAAAGCAAATCTCTTAGAATCAGTGAACAATTATATTTAACGCTTGGGGAAATATATCAAAATTTAAGTGTACAAGATTCCGCATATTATTATTTTAACAAAGCACTTAATAGTGATAATATTCATACATTAAAGAATACACATATTAGCCTTTATAATTTGTGTAAAAATAGTAACAACTATAAAGCTGCGAACTCTTATTTGGAAAAAGCATGGATATGTAACGATTCCATCACCAAACTCGACAAAAGCCGCACCCTCATCGAAATGCAAGAAAAATACGACCAACAGAAAGTAAAGGACGAGGCAGCGATGGAAATCCGCTTGCAGAAGCAACGCACACAGATGTACATCGGAATCATCATCGTGGTCGTATTGTTGGCAGGTGTGTATGCCCGTCATCGCTATCGCCAGCGCATTGCCCGACTGGCCGAAGCCGAAGAACGCATCGACACCCTCAGCCGGATGCTCGAAGAAGCCCAGCAAGCTACGGATGAAGACGATGCTTTCGTGAAACGGATGCTCTTGCAACAGCTGGGCGTGATTCGCCTCGTGGCAAACACACCCACCGCACAGAACCAAGCCTTGCTCCGTCGCCTCGCCGAGTTGGGCAACGACCAAGTGCCGGTAGAGGAACTCATCGTGTGGGAAGACCTGTACCCTATCATCGACCGCCTCTACAACCGTTTCCATACCCGCTTGAAGGAGCGTTACGGTTCCCTCCTCACCGACAAGGAAATACAGACCTGCTGCCTCCTCTGTGCCGGATTCTCCACCAAGGAAATCGGTGTCATCACCCACCAGTCCGCTTCCTCCATCTACGTGCGCAAGACCGCCATCCGCAAGAAACTTGGAGCAGAGGAAGGAGCGGATATTGTGGAGGTGATAAAAAAGAAATAAACATCTATTTGTTCGCCTTTACATATTTTTAAATAGAAAATCGCTACATTTGCAAAACTATGATTCAGAAATAAATTATGGAAGAAAGCCAATCCTTGACCAACCAATATAATCTGGCGGCAGATATTATCAAAACCGCGATTCTCCAAAGTCAGCACGAAGCTGCTAAAAGTGTCAATCGTGTACAATTGCTTTTGTATTATAACATAGGAAAGTATCTTTCCGCCAAAACGCGAAAGGGTATGTGGGGAACAAATGCCTTACAATCTATTAGCGACAAACTACGTAAGGATCTTCCAGGATTAAGAGGATTTTCTGCCACAAGTTTAAAGAAAATGCGGTTATTCTATGACAACTGGATAATGATTGATGCTAATTCGTCCGTTGCAACGGACGAATTAAACCTGCCCGATTCGTCCGTCACAACGGACGGATTAAATACAATTTCTCTCAGGTTTCCCAATATCACAGATTTTCCTGTTGAGGATTTTTTCAGAATACCATTCACACACCATGTTGAAATATATTCAAGAGTCAAAGAATTGAATGCACGCTACTATTACATCCATCGAACTGCAGAAGAAAAACTGTCCATTGACCGATTGAAGAGAATAATAAGCGATGATGCCTACGGGAATCAAATCTCCATCCCTAACAATTTTCCGCACACCTTGCCAAATGCAATTATGGCTCGTAAAGCAGTGATGATGTTCAAGGATGAGTATCTTCTTGATTTTATCAATGTAGAAGAAATTGGTGAACGGGAAAGTATAGATATAGATGAGCGTGTAGTGGAGAAACAGATAGTGGAGAATATCAAGAAATTCATCATGACGTTCGGAAATGACTTTGCTTTTATCGGAAACCAATATCATTTGGAGGTGTATGGTGTAGAATTCTTTCCCGACTTGTTATTCTTCAATAGGGAACTTAATGCAATGGTAGTCATCGAATTGAAAACAGGCGAATTCAAGACATCGTATTTAAGTCAATTGATGACTTATCTCCGCATCTTGGATGATAAAGTGCGGAAACCGCATGAGAATCCGTCTATCGGCATCGTACTCTGCAAATCGGCCAACAAAGAATTCGTAGAATACATTATTCAGGATTATGAAAAACCAATGGGGGTAGCTACTTATACAACCTCAGCCGACATGCCTGAGAAATTGCGTAAAGCTTTACCCGATGTGAATGAGTTAAAAAAATTACTGTAACCATGAAACACATAGTCCCACTCCTGATAGCTCTCCTGCTGACCATGACAGGATGCCACCGCCCTGCCACAAGTGAACTCTGCACCGAACTTCAACGGGCAGAAGCCTTGATGTATCCTCACCCCGACAGTGCCTTGCACATACTGCAAGCCATGACACCACCCACCGATGAACTTAATCGGGCGACTTGGGCTTTGTTCACTACGCAAGCGAAGTATAAGCTCTATCAGACGCAAAGCGATTCGTTGATAAACATCGCCTTGCCTTATTTTTTGAAAACGGAAGATACCCAACGTCGGGCATTGGTGCTATATCACCAAGCTGCTTTCTTGAAAATGAATAAAGATATTGAAACAGCGCAAGACATTCTGCTTAAAGCTATCAATGAGGTGGAAACAACAACGGATTATCAGTTGGCGCACCTTATCTATGCCAGTTTAGGTGGTATATACATCTATCGTGCTCTAACAGATTATGCTTTGGATGTTTACCAAAAGGCTTATGAAAAAGCCAACAAATCAAACAATCAACTACTCATCGTTTCCTCTCTTGTTTATTTAGGAAGAACTTATGATGTAAAAAAAGAATACAGCACATCCATAGAATATTACAAGAAAGCGTTAGAAACTGTTGGAAGTATAGCAAAACCCAACATCGAAATACAAATATTAAATGAATTGGCAGGTATTTATCTGAAAGAGAAAGATTATAAATCCGCTTTAACATATATGAAATTGGGAATAGATTTGTGTAACAAGCATCAAATAGGGATTAGTGAACAAGACTATTTGATACTTGGCAAAACATACCGCTCTTTGAATATCAATGATTCCGCTCGCTATTACTTGAACAAAGCGACAACAACAAAGAACATCTACACATCAAGAGGTGCATACCTTGATTTATTCTATCTTAATAAAAAAGAAAAACAATATAAGGATGCAGCCATTTACCTTGAAAAATCATGGATTCTCCACGACTCCATTTTCAAACTCGACAAAAGCCGCACCCTCATCGAAATGCAAGAAAAATACGACCAGCAGAAAGTAAAGGACGAGGCAGCGATGGAAATCCGCTTGCAGAAGCAACGCACACAGATGTACATCGGCATCATCATCGTGGTCGTATTGTTGGCAGGAATCTATGCCCGTCATCGCTATCGCCAGCGTATTGCCCGACTGGCCGAAGCCGAAGAACGCATCGACACCCTCAACCGGATGCTCGAAGAAGCCCAGCAAGCTACCAACGAAGACGATGCTTTCGTGAAACGGATGCTCTTGCAACAGCTGGGCGTGATTCGCCTCGTGGCAAACACACCCACCGCACAGAACCAAGCCTTGCTTCGTCGCCTGGCCGAGTTGGGCAACGACCAAGTGCCCGTAGAGGAACTCATCGTGTGGGAAGACCTGTACCCCATTATCGACCGCCTTTACAACGGGTTCTACGCTCGCTTGAAGGAACGCTTCGGCTCTCTCCTCACCGACAAGGAAGTGCAGACTTGTTGCCTGCTATGCGCCGGCTTCTCCACCAAGGAAAT
This sequence comes from Bacteroidaceae bacterium, assembly GCA_017558175.1. Taxonomy (GTDB): domain Bacteria; phylum Bacteroidota; class Bacteroidia; order Bacteroidales; family Bacteroidaceae; genus Phocaeicola. The sequence goes on along the minus strand of JAFYWH010000033.1, from coordinate 1,155 downwards.
CGGTGTCATCACCCACCAGTCCGCTTCCTCCATCTATGTCCGCAAGACCGCCATCCGCAAGAAGCTTGGAGCAGAGGAAGGAGCAGATATTGTGAGGGTTGTGAATGAAACAGAGGGTGCATGAGCACCCTCTGTTCTTTTACATACACGCCTGCAAGCCGAAGGCAGTAGCGATAGCGGTCAATAACGTGATCGTTATTTTCAGAATCTTGCTCCAAAGTGTGTTCTTGTTTTCGTTTTCCATAGGGTTAGATTTATGATGTATGATTTATGAATTATGACGTATTTGTCATCCTGAACGAAACAAAATGAAAGTGTGGTGCATCAATTAAGGCATTTCGTCAGGAATTACTTCTTCTTCCTCCTTCGGATACTTAATCTCCACCTTGGTAAAGCTCAAGGAAGCCATGGCGTTGGCCAGGACAGTACCGGGACGGAAGTTGATGCGCTTCTTCTTGATGAGCGACGTGGTATAGTCTTCTTCGGTGAGCGCACCCTTACCGCTGAGCGATACCTGCAATGTGCAGAGGTCGCCAAGGCGGACGATTTCACCGTTCTGCAAAGCCTCGGCTATCACATCTTCCAAGGCCACGAGCACCGCATATACATCGGCCTTGTTCACGGTACATGCACTCTGAATGCGTTCCGACATTTCGCGGATGCTTACATCACCACGGGCCTGCGCCTGGGCATAATACTTCGGGGGTGCTCCCTTCTCTGACGGGTTACGACGGGGAACAACTGAATACGTTACTGATCTTGCCATAATTTTAAGATTTAAAGGTTAGAGTTAGTACAATTCTTATCCCCCTTGCGAAGGGGGTGTAGGGGGATGTTCCATCCGCATGGGCATTGTCTCCGGATAACAAGTCCTACGATACATCCCCCTGGCCCCCTTTATAAGGGGGAGTGTGATTTTCACATTACAAAGATAACACACACCCAAAAGCACTTTGTGAGAGTGGGAAACGAAGCATGAAAGTATATGAAACAAAGCGAAAAAATCTGTTGCTTATCTCCTTGATTTTTAGTAAATTTACATCTATAAATCAAACATTAAAGACATGGAAATCAGACCGTATTACAAAAGTGAACTGGCACAAGCCTATGCCCCCGACATCACCCTGAAAGCGGCATTGAACCGCCTGGCCCTAT